>JACIWY010001058.1 GCA_014360745.1 Chloroflexota bacterium | reverse complement strand
AAACAATTGAGGGTTCCTTCACCTTCATCCCCACTCCACCTCTACCATCTCCTGATGTATGTCTTCCCATACCCATTTATGGACTACCATCGCCAGGGGCAAGTAGTGGGGGCGGTGGATGCTCCAGCGGAAATTGTGGTGGCGCTGACCTGAAAGTCATACTCAGCAAGGGAACGGATAGCAATGGCGAAGATAACTTCACCCAAGGTGCCCTCCTCTATTCTCCCTCGCCAGATTTAACCTTCAACTGCTTCGGCCCCTCCCTAAGCTTCACAAGGACCTATACATCGTCGAATTCTGAAGACGGACCTTTCGGTGTGGGCTGGTCTTTCAATTATGATAAAAAGCTATATGTTCCAGCTCTTCCCTCCAATTCTCCGAATTCCGCTTCACAGATTGCCGTCTGGGGGAACAATGGTGGAATTATGCTGATAAAGGGAAGCAACAATGTCTATACGCCATTTTACGACTCCAACGGTGGCTATGGCTATTACTCCGAGCTCTGGTGGGATAGCATTAATCAGAAG
>JACIWY010001057.1 GCA_014360745.1 Chloroflexota bacterium | reverse complement strand
GCTTCGTGACAGACCTGGGTACGGTGCTGGCCCTGGGGGTACTGTTCGCCCGCTCTGACTGGAGGTTACTCGTGTTTGCCGGCGCGACGGCGATCTCCCTGGCGGTGGCGACCCACATCTTCCCGAAGGCGTTCCGCTACTTCCAGGCCCACATCGCCGAACTGGAGGGAAAAGTGGTGGCTGCCACCCTGTTCACGCTGGGCGGGCTGGCGCTGGCTGCCGGTAGCGAGGCGGTGCTGCCGGCCTACCTGCTGGGCCTAACCCTGGCAACCACCCTGTCGGATCGGGCTGACGTACTGCACAAACTCCGGAGCACGGCCTTCCTTCTCCTGACACCCTTCTACTTCATGAAGGCCGGCCTGTACGTATCCCTGCCGGCCCTGGGGGCGAGCCTGGCCACGGTCGCGGTGTTCCTGGTGGTCAAGGTCGGCTGCAAGTTCATCGGCGTCTGGCCCCTTACGTCCGTGTTCAGGTTCGGGTATCGGGAAGGTGCTTACACCACGCTGCTCATGTCTACAGGGCTGACCT
>JACIWY010001056.1 GCA_014360745.1 Chloroflexota bacterium | reverse complement strand
TGACCAAGATGAGCAAAGGATGTATCCTGGAGGGGCGTTCAAAAGCAAAGACGGAGGAAGAAGCTGGGAGAGAATTCTAAATTATCATTTCGTCTCCTCTATCACGCCCAGCCCCGTTGATGGACGCATAATCTATGCCACCACTACAGACCATCCCTATCATGACAATTGCGTCGCTGAGGGAATCTTAAAGAGCTCGGATGGAGGAAAGAGTTGGCGGAAGGTGAACAGCGGATTGAGCCATCTTAATATATCCTGCTTTGCCATTGACCCTTTTGAGCCATCACGCCTCTATCTTGGGACAGGCGGTAATGGCGCATTCATCGGTAGGGATTGGCGAATAAAGCCACCGTTGGATGGCGGTTTCTGGCAGATTACTACCTCTCAGGCAGGGCAATTTGCTCGGGATAAGGATATTGAAAAACTTGTAAGGGAGCTTGATAGGGTGGGGATGAAAGTTCACATAATCCAGTTTGCGGGTTGGGAGGTTGAGGGAAAGCTTCAAACGCTTTATCCTTCAAAGATTTA
>JACIWY010001055.1 GCA_014360745.1 Chloroflexota bacterium | reverse complement strand
GGAGGATCCTGACGATCAGATCGTCAAGGAAAAGATGGCGGCCCGCGTCAGCGGAGGCGGCGGAGCTTCGGACCCGGCGGCGATTGGGCATCATGGTCACGCCCGCCAATTCATGGATGTGGCGAAGGCCATTCGAGAGGGCACCCGACCACTCATCGATGGTTACGAGGGACGGCGATCGGTGGAGATCATCCTCGCCGTGTACAAGGCGGCGGAAGAAGGGCGCATCGTGACGCTCCCGCTGGAAAAAGATCCGGACCTTCAGGCGCGCAAGGTGGGCGTTGGCAATCTTCGGCGGGCTTCCTAGAAATTGAGCCGCGAATCCTGAGGGAGAGTGTGGAGTTGACGCAGGGGGCTTGAAACTGGCCGTGCTGTCTGAAAAAACGCAATTTTGCTCAGTGCCGGGGCGTTTTCGATAAGCTGCCGCGCGAGTCAATCGCGGCATAGAGCTGTGCTGCCATAACCGAGATGGCAGATTTTGGCTCTACCGCGTGATAAGTAGGCTCATTGGGCGAACTGCTCTGGGAAGA
>JACIWY010001054.1 GCA_014360745.1 Chloroflexota bacterium | reverse complement strand
AATAAAGAGAAAATTTATTAATGTGTTTATTCGTATGCTAAAGAGGATATCTTGACTAATGGTCACGGGTTTGTAGAATATATGAAGGAACAATGAACATAAGACCACTGTCCAAATCTACTTTACTAGCAAAAATAAATTTGTGGATTTTAATAGCATTAGTGATTATTATTGCTGCGCCCCTGGTAGCATGGAGCGAAACTACATGGCCTATAATTTTCTATATAATCTATGTGCTCACCCTTTTTATAATTGGTTTGCGAAGTAGTTTCGCTCTACTGGTTTTGCTAATAGCTCTTCAGCCACTAATTCCTTACTATCCAATATCTTTCCTTAAGGGGGCAGCTCTTCAAGATATTTTTTACATTACAGGTTTATTTATACTTCTACTTTTTACCCCTTTGAAGAAAAATAAAATTAAACTTGTACTTCCCCTCGCGATTCCCTATCTTTGTCTTGCGCTCTGGGCAGCATTGGGAACATTCGCTACTCAGACAAGCTTCTCAGAAATCCTCGTTTCCTTAGCAAAGG
>JACIWY010001053.1 GCA_014360745.1 Chloroflexota bacterium | reverse complement strand
TCAGGTGGTGGGGCATTCCCTATCTCCCAGGTTAGGAGATACCATCCCTTGATGCGGGGACTGGAGGAATAAAGATGATAGAGCTCTTTGGCAACCTTGATATTGAGCTCGGCGAATTTTTGAAAATCCGCCTCGCTCCCCTTATCCTTCCAATCCCAACCGAATAACCCAAGATAAACATCCATCTTCAGCTTTTCGGCGAGCGAAAGGATGGTTCCTACTGGGTCCTTCGTTCCACAAGGTTGATATAGAGGGAGAAAACGAGATGGATAGTAAGCATAAGATTCAAATGCTACGGCACCAATTATCAGCGTGTCCATTCCTATTGCCTTCATATAATAAAGTTCTTTTTTCCAATCCTCCTCCTTCCAATTAAGGTTGCTCCCATCCAGCTGAAGGAAGGAACCAGTAAGGGGGATAGAAGCGGTAAAGGCAAACAAAGGAAGAAAAATGCAGGATAGGAAAAACAAGGGTCTGGTAATAAGATTATTGTTCATCATAGCGAGTATATTATATCAATTAAAAAAGTTTGA
>JACIWY010001052.1 GCA_014360745.1 Chloroflexota bacterium | reverse complement strand
GGATGGCTTCCTCGGCGCTCGTCGTTGGTACTCCATCGCGATCCATGGCCCAGCCGTAGGGGATAGTCCTGAGGCCATCATTGTAAGCGCGGCGGATCTTGTTCATCGCCACGGTGGTCGTGGCCATGTCCAGGAGCCACGCTCCCTCGCCGGTGCTCGGCGCAGCGACGCAAATCGGGTTCGTCCCGATGCGCCCTTCGCGTCCTTGCCAGGGCGGCACCGAAGGCGAGGCGTTGCACATGACGATGCCAATCATCCGGTGGGCGGCGATCTGCTGGCCCCAGTACGCGGCGGCGCCGAAATGATTAGAGTTGCGGGCGACGACCATGCCTAGGCCGTGAGCCCGCGCTAGCCGCACCGCGTGCTGGCAACAAAGGTAGGAGATCCACTGCCCAATGCCGTGCTCGCCATCGTAAAGCAGGCAGGCGCCAGATTCGGAAACCACGTGGCCATCGGCTTCAGGCCGGATGTTGCCGTTGCGGAAGTGGTTGGCATACTCGGGCAAAAGGTGGACGCCGTGCGAATCGACACCGCG
>JACIWY010001051.1 GCA_014360745.1 Chloroflexota bacterium | reverse complement strand
TCATGGCCAGGAGCTTCCCCCGGATGGCCTGCCTTCCCCCGAGGTGGTCAAGGAGGGTCTTCTCCGGGGCGTCCAGGCCAAGCATCATGCCCAATCCGAGGTTTGATTCATCCGCGTCCACCACCAACACCTTGCTCTCTTGGCCCAGCGTCCGGGCGAGCAGGGCCACCAGGGTGCTCTTGCCGCTGCCCCCTCGGCCGCTGACGACGATCTTGGGCATCTGAATCGACCTCCTTGTAAACCCTTGCTTCAAGCCAGCCTATCCGCGCCTCGCTTACGCAGTCCAGGCTGGCCGAGTACGGCTTTACGTCCAGAAGCGGGCTTCCGTCCACCGCGTCGAGTCCTTTGACGATGACGCGGTTTCGTTCCACCTTCACTACGTCCGCGACGCAAAAAGCGATGGGATTCGGGCGAGACGGCGAGCGGCAGGCGAACACGCCGCGCTCTTCGGGTCCGTAGGGCGTCTTGGTCACAAGCACATCGCGGCGCGCCATGTGGCACCAGTAAAGCACGATGAGATGGGTTGCTTTTTCGAT
>JACIWY010001050.1 GCA_014360745.1 Chloroflexota bacterium | reverse complement strand
AGCATTCGGTTGTGAGGTATTTTTGCCGGGCGATAACATTCCCGTTGTTGTCTCGCATCCCTATGTGATAGGAAATGTCCCAAAGTTTCCAGAGGATTTTCTACAAAAAGGGAGGATTCCCGTGCTGTTGGAAGCAATAAAAATAATCAAAAATGAGCTCAAAGAAGTGCCTTTGATTGTTGGTATTGTCGGTCCCTTCTCGATTACGGGGTCTCTTGTTGGACTTACCAATCTTCTAATGCAGATGGCAAGTTCTCCCGATGATATACATCCCTATATGGAAATCGCTACGGAGGGTGCAAAAAGACTCGCAAAAGCCGTTGAGGAAGCAGGAGCAGATATAATATGCGTTGAGGATATGGCCGCTTCAACTGATATTATAAGCCCTATGATGTATAAGGACTTTGTGTTTCCTTATCATAGAGAATTGCTAAGCTCTATCTCCCTTCCTTCCATTCTCCATATATGCGGGAACGCCACTCCAATAGTAGAGTATATGACACAGACTGGAGCAGATGCACTAAGCATAGACGATA
>JACIWY010001049.1 GCA_014360745.1 Chloroflexota bacterium | reverse complement strand
CTTCCATCGATAACGATATGGATTTCCTCTATCTTTCCCTCCTCATCAGCGATAACCTTTGCGCCATTTACACCACGCACTCCAGCGAGAACCTCCTCAATAGCCTTTGGAGAGATATTCTTGAGGTTCTCTTCGCCGTTCATTCTCTTATCTTCGCCTCCAGTTCCTCTTTCAAAACCTCCTTTATTTTTTTCATCAATAAATCGATTTCTTCGGAAGATAATGTCCTGTCCTGCGCCCGGAAAGTGAGGGAAAAAGCGAGACTCCGTTCCCCCTCGGGCACCGGCTTTCCTTCATAAACATCAAAGAGAAAAATATCCTCCAGCCATTCACCTGCAGTCTGCCTGATTTTATCCATTATAGTTTTCGCTGTCAACGATTTTTTCACAATCATAGATATATCCCTTTGCACAGCGGGATATCTTGGTAGGGGAACGAACATCCTTTCCCTCTTACCCCTTTCCCTCAGTTTATCAACGCTGAGCTCGCAAATATAAAGCGGTCTCTCTATCTCATAGAAACTGGCGAGTTCCTCAC
>JACIWY010000105.1 GCA_014360745.1 Chloroflexota bacterium | reverse complement strand
GGACCCCCTTTGTCAGAGGCTTGGAAGATCCCCCCCTTAATCCAGAGCGCTTGCTCTTCCTCGATGCCGAAACGACGGGGCTGGGGCGTGGCGCGGGCACTTACGCCTTTCTCATTGGCCTAGGCTCTTTTGTCGGGGGCGAGTTTTGTATACGCCAATATTTTATGCCCGACTATGATTCCGAATCGGCGTTGCTCGAGTTGGTCGCCGAGGAGCTGGCCGCTCACGACGGCCTGGCGAGCTTCAATGGGTGGACCTTCGACTGGCCCATCCTGCAGACGCGCTTTCTGCTCGCCCGACGGCCGCTGCCTTGCTCGGGCGAGCCCCATCTGGACCTGTTGCCCCTTTCGCGGCGGCTGTGGCGACGAATGTTGCCCTCTTGCGCTCTGGCCAGCCTGGAAGCCGGAGTGCTGGCCGTCGAGCGCGAGGAGCAGGATGTGCCCAGTTATTTAATCCCCGCCCTCTACCAAGATTATGTCCGCCTGGGGCGAACTCGCCCTATCGCGCGCATCTTTTATCACAACCTGCTCGATCTCCTCTCCATGGTGACTTTAACGGCCAGGGCCGGGGCGTTGCTGGCAAACCCACAGGCCGAACGGGCGCGGCCCTTTTGCGACGATTTGGCCTTAGGGCGCATGTACGAAAGCCTGGGCCACCACGAGGAAGCCATCGCCGCCTACCGGCGAGCCGGCCAGGAGGCCCACCGGTCCCTTTCCTTCCTGCTCAAACGCTTGGGCAGGTATGAGGAGGCGATGGATATTTGGCGCGCACAGCTTGGCGGGCGGGAGATCTACCCTTATGTCGAGCTGGCCAAACAATACGAACACCGTCTGCACGACCTAGAAAAGGCACGCGATATGGTCATCCAAGCGCTACAACGTTTGGAGGCACACACCGCCGGCGACGACGCTCGCGCCCGCCGGCGCGAACTGGAGCATCGTCTGGCACGATTGACCCGACGTTTGGAGATGGATTAAGCCTGCCTTTGCCTTCGCGAACCGAACCGAGTGGCCGCGAGACAGGCTGTGTAATCGGTGAGGAGCTACCAGTGGTAGAGACCAAGATCAGCGTCCAACTTGGCATGTTAGACAAATTGATGGCCGTTGCCAACGCCGCACAAGATGGCGAGCAAATCCTCCGGCAATCACTGGCCATCATTTGCGGCGCCTACGAGACCTGGATAGCCGCTATTTACCTGTTCGAAGCGGGCCAGCCGCGCCTGGCCGTACATCGCGGGCCCGAGCGTTCTATACCATATCTACGCGAGCTAGAGGAGGCCGATGATTTCTGGCGTCGATGCCTGCGCGGAGAGTTGGCGATCTTGCCCATCGAAGAAGCCGTCGAGGTCGGCCAGGCCCTTGTCGGGCTGCCGCTCCTGGCCCGCACGGCGCCGGTGGGTTGTCTTGTGTTGGGGCTCGGTGCCACAGCGTTGCAAGAGTTAGACCGCGATTTCATGCGCACGATGGGGCGGGCCATCGGCCTGGCCATCGAAAACGCCAGCCTATACCAGCAGATGGAACAACGGTTGCGAGAAAGCCAAACGCTCTATGAGATTAGCCGTGCCTTTTCCTCAACGTTGGACCTCGACAACCTGCTCAACCTCATCGTGCGCCAAGCGGTGGACACGATCACCAACGCCGACAACGGCGTGTTGCACCTGCTCGACGAAGAGACCGGCGAGCTTCGTCCTCGGGCGCTCTCTTTTGTAGGGGAGGTGCGGCCGGATCGCTCCGGGCGCAGCCGTATGCACATCGGCGAAGGGCTGGCCGGCATCGCCCTGGAACGCGGCGAGTTGATGAATGTGCCCGATGTCTCACAGGATCCGCGTTTTATCCGCGTGGGCGAGGTGCGACGTTTCGCTTCCATGCTCGTCGCCCCGCTCAAAATGGGCGATCGCAAGCTGGGCACGCTGAGCATCGACTCCGCCCGCCCCAATGCCTTTTCGGCCAGCGACGAGCGGCTGATCACCACTCTCGCCGCCCAAGCCGCTGCAGCTCTGGAGAACGCCCGCCTGGTTCACGATCTGCAACGCAGCCTCGACAATCTGCGTGAGACCCAGGCCCAGCTCATCCAGTCGGCCAAGCTCTCGGCCGTCGGCCAGCTCATCGCCGGCGTGGCCCACGAGTTGAACAACCCTTTGACCGCGGTTATGGGCTATGCCCAACTCTTGCAGACCAGCGAGGGCCTCGATCCCGAGGTGCTACGCGATGTGGCCAAGATTTATGCCCAGGCTGAACGCGCGGCCAAAATCGTGCAAAACCTGCTCACCTTTGCCCGTGAATACAAGGCCGAGCGACACCTGGTGGATGTCAACGAGATCTTGTCTCGCACCATCGAATTGCGCCTCTACCAGCTCCGCGTGGAGAACATCGAGGTGGAGGTACGCCTGGCCGAGCAAAAATTGACTACCTGGGCCGATGGCAACCAGTTGCAACAGGTGTTCTTGAACCTGATCAACAACGCTCAAGATGCCATGGTCGAGCATCGCGGCGGGGGACGATTGACCATCGTCTCTTCGTGCGAAGGGGAGAGGATCCGCGTCGACATCAGCGACGATGGCCCCGGCCTGTCCGCAGAAGTCCGCCAGCATCTGTTCGAACCCTTTTTCACTACCAAAGAAGTAGGCAAAGGAACGGGCCTTGGCCTGAGCATCTGCTTTGGCATCGTCAGTGAGCACGACGGCGTGATCGAAGTAGAGAGCGAAGAGGGACATGGCACCACGTTCAAAGTATTCCTGCCCCTGGTAAAAGCCGAAGGCCCCGTTACGACCAAGGCCGAATCGCAGCAGCCCCATTTGCCGCGCGGTCGTCGTACATTGATCGTCGAGGACGAACGCGACGTGGCTAGTTTGCTGGAGCGCATCCTACGCCAGGAAGGGCACGAGATCGTCTTGGCCTCTAACGGCCAGGAAGCTTTGGAGGCCCTGACTCAAGACGAAAGCCCCTCTTTTGACCTCATTATCAGCGATATCAAGATGCCCGGCCTCGACGGCCGCGAGTTGTACGATCGGCTGCTCAAGCGTTCGCCCAAAATGTGTCGCCGCCTTGTTTTTATCACCGGCGATACCCTGAGCCCGGAAACGAGCAGCTTTTTGCAGCGCACCCAGGTGTCGCATGTGCCCAAACCTTTTAACATCCCCGATCTTTTGAACGCTCTGGCGTGCGTTCTGAAACAGAGCGAGCTCCCGAGCAGCGAGGCTTGAGCGCGTCTAGCAAGCGAAAGAGCATCCCCTCGACCCGTCGCCGAAAACGCGCAAAGAGCAATGAGAGCGTGACCCCAATGGCGGCCATGAGCAACAGCTCTCGCCAGCTCAACGTCGCTGCGCGAGCGCCGATCCAGGTGGAGATAATCACCCCCGGCGCGCGCCCCAGAAAGGCCAGCAGCACCAGCTCGCCGATGCGCAAAGAGGTGAGCCCTACCGCATAACAAGCCAAATCGTCGGGCATAAAAGGTAACAAAAAGATGATCAAGAAGGCCAAAGGCCCATGTCGTTGCGCATAGGCATCCAGGCGTTCCAACAGCGTCCGGCCGATCAAGCGCTCGACTGCAGGCCTGCCCAGCCGTCGAGCGATCCATATGGCCAGCGCGGTGCCGGCCGTTAATCCGATCATCACATAGACGGTGCCCCAAAAGGCGCCATACAAGTATCCGGCTGCCAGGCCGATCACCTGCCCGGGCACGGTGATCACCAGCACTTGGGCAATTTCGGCCAGGACGATGCCCACAGGTCCCCAGGGGCCGAGTCGGGCCAGCAACGCCTCCAGGAGTTGGCGATCGACAAAATAGCGCCATACGCCGCTGCGCCAAGTGGCGGCCGCCGCACCGGCCACCATGGCCAAAAGAACGGCCGCCAGCAGCCAATCCTCGCGCCGGCGATTCACAACGCCCTCCGCCAGTAGCGATAGCGCCCGACGTGGCCAAAGCCCTCGCGCACCAGCGCGAGGCGTGCCTCGTCGGCGAGCGGGGGCGCCAGGTACCCCACCTCGTCCCACCCTTTAACCTTGCCCCTTTCCACAAGAAGCCGGCCCAGAGCACGCAGGGCCAAGGGGGTGGCGGCCCAAAACGCCTCGATCCATGCCCCGCGATAGGCCAACGTCTGCACCTCCTGCGTCTCGGCCGCCGCCTGCAACGTATCGCGCTCGTCCCAAAGCAACCACAAGAGATGATTCCGCCCGCAGGCAGCCAAAACCCCTATGGGAAGGGGGTATTCACCTTCTTCCAAGTATTCGCCCCGCCAGCCGATGGGTAACCCACTGACGGCGCTCGCCCCACGAATCTCGTAACGCAAGAGATCGCACGCTCGATCTTTGAGCCCGGGATGGGCGTGAAAACCGAGGTGGCGAAACACCCGGGCCGAAGCCCCGTTCCCTTCCGCGGCGACGGCCCGCGCTTGGTGCAGACCATCCGCGCGGGCCTCGGCCAGCGCCCGCGCGACCAATGCGCGAGCAATGCCCCGGCCGCGATATTCCGGCACCACCCCCAACATATCTACTTCCAACTGAAGCCCCGAACGCCAAGCGGTAACTAGGCAAGAGCAAAAGCCGATGGCCCGCCCACCGCCTGCCTCTCCCTCCTCCATCTTTAGCGCCAGATAAGCGCGCTGCATCGGCGAGGCGAGGATGCCCACAACCTCCTGCGGCGTATAGCCGCTGTCGGCCAACGTGCGCGCCTCTACGGCGAGGAGCTCCTGGGCATCGGCCAGCGAGGAACGGACGCGATGAATGTCGTAGCGCATCTTTTACTTTCTGTCTAGCAAAATTGACCGAGCGTACATGCCCAGACTATAATCTCTACCAAGATAGCAGGCAATCCGGCGGGGGGCGATGGAAACAATTTACAATGATTATGCAAAAGTATACGATGCCTCAGGTCAGTTGGCCTTCAGCCTCAGGATGATCCCCTATTTGGGGAAGCTCCTGGAGCGCCACCCGGCGCGGGGCAAAGTGCTGCTCGAACTGGCCTGCGGCACGGGAACCACGGCCATCGGCTTGGCCGAAGCGGGATGGCGCGTCTATGGCGTAGATGGTTCGCCGCAGATGTTGGCCCAAGCGCGGGCCAAGGCAGAAGGTTTGAACCTCGACGTTCACTGGAGTTGCCAAGACATGCGGCGCTTCTTCCTCCCCGAACGGGTGTACCTTGCTACCTGCCTGTATGATAGCATGAATTACATGTTGACCAGCGAGGACCTTTTTACCGTATTTCGGCAGGTATATCGCGCTTTAATGCCAGGGGGGCTGTTTCTGTTCGACATGAACACAGCCTATGCGCTGAGCACTTTGTGGAACGATACCACCTATTTTACCGATTCGCCCGATTTGTCGGTGGTCATGCGCAGCATATACGACGAGCGCCAACAGCGTTCCACGGTCGTCGTGACATGTTTTCAGCGGGTGAACGAGCTGTATCGTAAAATCGTAGAGCGCCATACGGAGCAAGCGTATCCGCCCGAGCAGATCGCGACCTTGCTCCTCGACGCCGGGTTCCGCCTGGAGGCCAGTTATGATTGTTTCTCTTTCGAGCGGCCCAAGCTGACAACTTTGCGCATTATGTGGGTGGCCCGCAAGCCAGAACAAGATCTAGGGGCGCATTTATAAACCGCTGTCTTGGGTCTGCGGAGCAAGGGAAGCGATCTCCCGGATGGGTGTTCTGGCGCTAGATGGGGAGATGCGCTATGGACGAACAACAGCGCAGGAAAATGGGCTTTACTTTTATTTACCTCTTGATCGCCCTGGCGATCGTGTGGCTTTTCCAATCCCTCGTTTTCCAGCCCTTCATCCGCCGTTGGCAAGAAGTCCCCTATAGCAAGTTCCGCCAAGACTTGGCCGATGGTCGTGTCGCCGAGGTAACGGTAGGCCAAGACCGCATCTATTACATATGTTGCGACCAGGAAGGCAAGCCGGATACCAACAAGGTCTATAACGTCGTGCGCGTCGAAGATCCGGAGCTGATTAACGACCTGTTGGCGGCCAACGTCACCTTCAAGGGGGAGGTGCCGGCTAACTCGTTTTGGAGCACGTTGCTGAGCTGGCTCATCCCGCTGATACCCTTTGCTTTGATCTATTACTTTTTGTTTCAACGTATAAGCCAAGAGGACGCACCGGGGGTCATGTCCATGGGTAAAAGTCGCGCCCGACAGATCCCGGGGGAGATAACCGGCATCAAGTTCGCCGACGTAGGCGGCCTGGAGGAGGTCGAGGTCGAGCTCCGCGAGATCATCCAATTCCTCAAGAGCCCGCAACGCTTTACCCGGCTGGGCGCCAAGTTGCCTAAAGGGGTGCTTCTGGTGGGGCCGCCTGGCACCGGCAAGACCCTATTGGCGCGGGCCACGGCCGGCGAGGCGGGGGTGCCGTTTTTCTTGATCAGCGGCTCCGACTTTGTAGAGATGTTCGTCGGCGTGGGCGCCGCTCGCGTGCGCGATATGTTCGAACAGGCCAAGCGCAAGGCGCCTTGCATCGTCTTTATCGACGAATTGGATGCCATCGGCCAATCGCGCTCCGGCGCGGGCTCCCTGATCAGCAATGAAGAGCGCGAACAGACGCTGAACCAGCTCCTCGCCGAGATGGACGGCTTTGAGCCCAACCAGGGCGTGGTGATTATGGCCGCCACCAACCGACCCGATGTGCTGGACAAGGCCCTGCTGCGGCCGGGCCGCTTTGACCGCCAGATCGAGGTGCCCTTGCCCACGGAAAGGGGCCGGCTTGAGATTTTGGGCATCCATACGCGCAAAATGCCCTTGGCCGAGGATGTGAATCTCGAACGGCTGGCCCAGGTCACTTCCGGGTTCTCGGGGGCCGATCTGGCCAACATGGCCAATGAAGCGGCGCTGATGGCCGCCCGACGGAGCAGTGAAAGGATCTCGATGGCCGATTTCGAGCTGGCCATCGAACGTATCGTCACCGGCCTGCAACGCAAAACGCCGTTGAGCCAAGAAGTTCGTCGCCGCGTGGCCTATCACGAGGGTGGGCATGCCTTGGTCGCCGCTCTATTGCCCCACACCGACCCGGTGCACAAGGTGAGCATTATCCCCACAGGGCGAGGCGCACTGGGTTATACCATGCAAATGCCGGAGGAAGACCAATATCTGCTCAGCGAAGAAGAGCTCCGCGAACGCCTGGCCGTCATGTTGGGCGGGCGTGCCGCCGAGCTGTTGATCTATCAGGGATTGTCCACCGGCGCGGCCAACGATCTCGAAAAGGCCACCGAGTTGGCCAATCGCATGGTCACCGAATTCGGCATGACGGAGGTGCTCGGGCCGGTGCGCTATATAACCGGCTCCACCACCGAGTATTTGGGCGGACGCCGAGACCTGCGCCCCGAAGTGGCGCCCGAAACGGCGTCGCTCATCAACGCCGAAGTACGCCGCCTCATTGAAGAAGCCGAAGATAGGGCAATCGAGATATTGCGCGCGCATCGCGCCGCGCTAGACAGGATCGCCGAGGTATTACAACGCCACGAGGTGATCGGCGGCGACCAAATCCGCGAGATCGCCGCGACCGAGCCGGTGGCCGCTTGATAAAAGGTGGGGCACATGTCCGGGGGACATGTGCCCCAGGCGACCAGGCTTTACAAGAGGCCCAGTTCTTGAAGACGGGCTCGGATTTGTTCCACTTGTGCGCCGGTCACCGCCGCGAGTGGCGCGTGAACGCAAGGCTTGGCAATGCCCAGCGCCGACAACGCCCCTTTGATCCCGGCCGGGAAGGTGCCATAGCGGTAAATGGCGCCCAAGTCGAGGATGCGCTCTTGAAACGCCCAGGCATCGCTCCAACGCCCCTCTTTGACCGCATTCCACAAGCCCACGAACCACTCAGGAGCCACGTTGGTGCCCGGCGAGATGCAGCCATCGCCGCCCACGGCCAGTGTGGCAAAGAGCAGGCCATCGCTACCGGTGACGACACCGAATTTGGCCGATTTGCTCTGGCGAACGATCTGTTGAAAGTAGCCCAGGTTCCCGCCCGAATCCTTGAGGCCGACGATGCCGGGTTCTACAGCCAGCTGGCGCACTACCTCCGGCGAAAGGGTGACCTGCGTCATGCCGGGGATGTTATAAAGGATGATGGGCAAACCGCCCTCGGCCGCCAGGATGCGATAGTGGGTCAACACGGCCTCGTCGGTCATGCGATAGTAATAGGGCGGGACGACCATGGCCGCGTCGGCGCCTAGTTCGGCGGCCATTCGGGTAATACGCACGGCGCGCTTGGTGCCCGGCTCTCCGGTGCCGGCGATGACCGGCACGCGCCCGGCCACCTGATCGACGGTGATGGCGATGGCATCGCGTTTGGCCTCATCGCTCAGGGCGGCGAATTCGCCCGCCGTGCCCAGAGCGACGATGGTATGCACGCCCGCCTCGATGAGCCGGTCGAGCTGACGCCTCAGGCCACGCTCATCGATCGTCTCATCCTCGTTAAGCGGAGTAGCCAGGGCCACCATGACGCCTTCCAGCCGCGTGAACCCTGCCATGTCGGCCTCCTACAACGCTTGGCCGTAACGATCGGCGGAAAAGAGCTCGCTCCATTCCTTGCGCGCCCTGGCCGGCGGATCGACGTCGGGCACACCCAATGGGGAACAGGCCACCACCTCAAAGCTGGCCGGCAAACCGCAAATCTCCTTGACCTCTTCCGGCTTGAAGGCGCCGATCCAACAGGTGCCATAACCTAACGAGCGCGCAGCCAGCACCATGTTCTCCATGGCGATGGCTACATCGACGCGATACCACTTGGCGCTCACCTCCGGCAGCCCACAGGCCACCAAGATATAGGCGGCATCGGCCATCCACATCTGGCCGTTACAAGCCTGCGCCACGCGCCGCTTTTGCTCCGCATCGCCCACTACCACTACATGCCAGGGCTGGCGGTTGGCCGCCGAGGGAGCCTGGCGCCCGGCCTCCAGAATTTGCTTCAGGTCCTCGTCCGGGATCGGCTCCGGTTTGTACTTGCGGATGCTGCGTCGTTTCATGATGGTTTCCAAAGTATCCATCGTTTCTTCCTTGAAAATAGTGATCGCTGATAGCTATAGCTGCGTTCAACCCAAGCAATTTTTTCATCTTAAACAAAGCGGCCCCCAGACGCAAGCCCAATCGGCCCGCCTTTACCCCGTCGGCGCCACTACCGGATTGCGCAGCACCCCGATGCCCTCGATATCCACCTCCACTGTATCGCCCGGCCGAATGGGCCCGGTGCCGCTAGAGCCGGTGGCGACAATATCGCCGGGCATGAGGGTCATAAAGCTGGTCACCCAGGCCAACAGCTCGGCAATGGAGTAGCACAAGTCTTGGCCCGTGTTAGCGCGTTCGACTTCCCGGCCGTTGACGCGACAGACGATGGTAATATTGTTCGGATCGAGGTCGGTCTCGATGAGTGGACCGATGGGACAAAACGTGTCGGCGATCTTGAAGCGGGTGCTGATGATGGGCCGCTCTACATTGAAAAAGCGGGTGCAGGTGACATCGTTCACACAAGTATATCCGGCCACATAATCCAATGCTTGGTCGGGCGTCAGCCTGCTGGCCCGACGCCCGATCACCACACCCAGCTCGGCCTCATAGATCAGCAATTGACAAATGGCATGTTGGACGATGGCCTCGCCCTGGCCGATGACGGTGTTAGGTGGCTTCATGAACACCGCCGGCCCGTCTCGATAACAGGCCCCCTCACGACGTTGATAAGCATCCCACATGCTCTTATAGGTGATGCCTAACCCAATCACTTTGTTGTGTGGCTCCAAAGGGGCCAAATAGCGGGCCCCGGCGAGGGAGCACAAAGCCTCGCCTGGAGACATCTCCCCCCAAAGCGAACCCTCCAGGGCATGCCAGGTATCCCCCTGGCGCAATGCCCAACGCGGCTTGGCCTCCCATTCTATGCGCGCAATCTGCATACCCAAATCCCCCTCAAAAACAGGTTTATCGGTCAGCCACTCCCTGTAGTAACAG
>JACIWY010001048.1 GCA_014360745.1 Chloroflexota bacterium | reverse complement strand
ATCCTCTTCAGCGAGAGGAAGAAGCTCCTCCAGAGCTTGCACCTCTCCCTTTAACTCTTCGACCCCCTTTACTTCTTCTTCTAATTTTGAAAGAAGCGAAACTTTCTCCCTTGCCTCGGGTTTCTGCCAGAAATCTGGGGAGCCAATCTCCTCCTGCAGCGCCTTAATGCGTTCTTTCTTCCCTTCAATGTCAAAGGGAATCACCTATTTCCTTTATCTGTTCTATCAACGATTGAATATCTTCCCGCAGAGCCATTTTACATTCTTTGCTTCTCCTTTTCCTTCATCATATCCTTAAGCATGCAGCATTTCTTATACTTCTTACCGCTACCGCAAGGACAAGGGTCGTTTCTTCCAACCTTCTTTTTCAAAGGCTGATCGCTATTGGTATGAGAAGTGCTAACAGGTGTTGACCTTCTGCGAGCGGTCAATCCCTGGCGAGGTTCCCCACTTATTTGAACCCAGAAAATATACTTCACTGTGTTTTCCTCTATTCTCTGCCTCATCTCTTGGAACATCGCAAATGCTTCAGTCTTA
>JACIWY010001047.1 GCA_014360745.1 Chloroflexota bacterium | reverse complement strand
AGCCGATTGTGTGACAAATCCCTGTCCATACCCCATAGCCACGCCGTAGAAGCCAAATGGTTTATAAGACTCTACAAGGCGCATATAAGCGGAAAGATTGTATTGATACCATTCCGGGTCGCCCTCGATGGGGAGAAATCCCTGCCTATCGGCGAAAAGGATTAGAGGTCCGAGAACGGTGCTATGGTTCGGCCAGCCTGAATTGGCAAGAGTCCAGACACGCCCGTATTTAGGCTCCACAACGAGATAATTTCTTTCCATAGCCTCCCTCATCATATCCGCTCTTCTCCTCCAGCTCTCGCTTTTCTCCCTCTTCCCCATCGCGTCAGCCATTTCCGCTAAGGCTAATAGAGCTTCCCTGCAGATATAATCAGCATAAATGCTCCGACCTATCCCACCAGCACACTCACTATCGGTGAGAAGAACATCCGTCGCTTTAGATTTATCGGGATTTTCAAATTGCCAGATAATCCAATCGCCCGCCCGCTCTACATCCTCCCAATGCTCCCTTAACCATTTCTCCCAATCGGGTAACCTT
>JACIWY010001046.1 GCA_014360745.1 Chloroflexota bacterium | reverse complement strand
AAAGCGGGTTTCACTCCCTTCACAATTCATTGGGATGCAAAGGGGAAACCTGTGGGAACCTACAAAGCGGAGGCAACGCTGATGCTGGAGGAGATGGGGCTGACGCTCTCAGCAGAATTGACCATTAACAAATACGATGCCCAATCGCTAATTTCCTCCCTACAGGGAGAGATTGATGCTATGAGCAAGGCTGTTGCGAGCGCAAAAGGGGGGAAAAGCTGGCGCGATTCCGTTATCACCCTTCAGGGAAACGCTTGGCAATCACGCGCTTCCTCCTTCCTCCAACTTCTAAATGAGAAGATAAAGGCAACCTCTCAACCTGACCCCGATGAAGTTGTCCTGGCAAAGATTTTCCTCTGGAAGAGCCAAGAAGATGTATCAGCATACAGGGCGAGCTCCGCCCTCATAAGGGGAGATTTTCAATCTCCCGCCCTTCAACCCTTCCCGACACTTCATATTCCATCCTCAAAGAAAATCACCTATCTTTGGAATTGGGCGAGATGGCAAAATGAGGGCTCTTTCGAACGATTGAACAGAT
>JACIWY010001045.1 GCA_014360745.1 Chloroflexota bacterium | reverse complement strand
ATCCCCTTCAAATAGATATAGAGCGAGTTCTCCGCTCGTCTTCAAGCGTGGGTAAGCGAACCATATAAAGGATGTCTGGCTCGCCTTCTCTATGGTCGTTTCCCTGAGGAGATTCCCGCCCAGATACCATCCAATCCTGTATTCCCAAATAGGGAAATTGACCACCTCGTAGAGGAGATGGGGAGGGAAGATGGTTCTTTTCTCGATTCTCATTTTATCCTTAAGCCTCTTTGAGATGGTCGCAATCCACATTCCCTCGCCCGAAGGGATTACCAAGGCATAAGGACCGAAGAAGTCAAGGTCTCTATAGAAGAGATTGAGAAGAACCTTCTCCTGAAGAAGATACCCGAGGTGTCCATAATATGGCTCGTTCAAATCGCCTTTCCTTTCATCAACCTTCTCTATCCCTATCAGACTTCCAAGTGGCTCATCGCTGATTTTACCATCGGGATATTCAAAAAGAAAGACCTCGCTTTCGTTCTTATAGGGGAGAAGGGCGAGCAAAGAGGGTAGGGGTGCGAAACTTGAATGCCCTTTG
>JACIWY010001044.1 GCA_014360745.1 Chloroflexota bacterium | reverse complement strand
TCAATGTTTTCTTCCCCAAATGCTGATAACCAGCGGGAGAAGTCGAAATAATTCTCCCAGCTGTCCATTTTGCAACCTTTTTCCCAGGCTCTGAAAATTACATTCCCGATTCGTCTATCTCCCCTTGCAAGTGCTGTTTCTATGAAGCTCATATATGGGGAGTGGAAATCCAAATCAATCCTGTTATCTTTCAGGAGTTTTCTTAAAAGTTTCATTCGTTTCTCCAGTTCTTCAATTGGGAGCATTGGACGCCACTGGAAGGGAGTGTGAGGTTTTGGCATAAAGGGGGAAATGCTTAAATGGATTCTCTTGAGTTGTCCTTTCCCAATTTGAAGAATCTTCTTTATTAGCTGGGCTATTTCAACTATATCCTCTTCCTTTTCCTCGGGTAGACCTATCATCAAATAGAACTTGAAGGAGCTCCAGCCTAAGGAGAGGGCTGATTCAACTGCTGAGAAGACCTCTTCATCAGTGATATTCTTATTGATGATATTCCTGAGGCGTTGGTTAGTTTCTGGAGCGAATGTGAGGGTGCTTTT
>JACIWY010001043.1 GCA_014360745.1 Chloroflexota bacterium | reverse complement strand
CGCCAGAAAGGCGGGTTAAAGCGCGTCCAATCCCATTCCCCCGGCCCATTGCCCTCGAAGGGATGATACACCGGCTCGTTGGCGTTATAGGTGTAATGCTTGGGAAAGACGCACATACGCATCTTATTGAAAGGTGTGCCGCGCAGTGTGGCCAGGGTTTGCTCCTCCAGCTCCCTGGTTTGGTGCACCCAAGCGTAGCAAGTGGTGCCGATCTGCCAAAAGGGCGTGCCGTCGGCATAGCCTAAATGGAAACGATCGCGCACCCGCACCGGGCCATGGTTGCCCGGCTCGGCCGCCGTGCACTCGAAGGTACCCCGGTGTCCATCGAGCGAATCGACATTGCTCACCGTGCGGTATCGCCAGCTTCCCTCGGCATCGGGCATAAAGCGCACCCGATAAACGCCCTCGCCATCGTAAAAGCCATCCACCTCTACCACACGGTGCCGATACTCAAAGCGCGCGCCAAAACGGACGTCTATAAACGGGTTCCCCTGGCGGGGCCCCTCCAAACTCAGCTCAAAGACGCCCCAACGTTCGACA
>JACIWY010001042.1 GCA_014360745.1 Chloroflexota bacterium | reverse complement strand
TGGCCAGCACTTCATAGAGGAACTGGGGATCTGAGCGGCCCGCGTCCATGGGCGAGAACTCGACATCGTCGCAATAAGAACGGGCCAACTCCACCATTTCTCGCGCCCGCTGCACCACTTGCTCGCGGGTCATGTGCAACTGATGTTCGAGGTGGATGTCGGACGTAGAGATGAATGTATGGATGCGCGCTTTGGGCGCCCCTTTGAGCGCCTCGGCAGCGGCTTCTATGTCGCGGCGGACGCAGCGCGCCAACCCGCAGATGCGCGGCCCTTCCACTTCGAGGGCGATGCGTCGCACTGCAGCCAAGTCGCCGGGCGAGGAGGCCGGGAAGCCGGCCTCGATGATGTCCACGCCCAAACGGGCCAGTTGCTTGGCGATCTCGAATTTTTCCTCCGCGTTCAGCGCGGCCCCGGGCGATTGCTCGCCATCGCGCAAAGTGGTGTCAAAGATCAATACTTTGTCAATGTCCATGGTGGCGTCTCTCCTTATAATGTGCGTTTTGCTTCCTACAAGGGAGCAATTCGCAACGATAGACTTGCGA
>JACIWY010001041.1 GCA_014360745.1 Chloroflexota bacterium | reverse complement strand
ATGCCTCCGCCGATTTCGTAGATAATGGTACGCAGAGGGGTGCCCATGGGCACCTCGACCAGGCCGCTGCGCTTGATCTTGCCCACCAGGGAAAAGACCTTCGTGCCTTTGCTTTTCTCGGTGCCTACCTGGCCGAACCAATCGGCACCGTTGAGCATAATGCCGGCGATATTGAACAGCGTGCCTACGTTATTGATCAACGTCGGTTTGCCCCATAGCCCCGATTGGGCGGGGAAGGGGGGCCGACTGCGGGGCATCCCTCGGCGGCCCTCGATGGAGGCCAACAAGGCCGTTTCCTCGCCACAGACAAAGGCACCGGCCCCCTCTTTGATGTGGATGTGAAAGCTCAAATCGGAGCCGAGCACATCATCGCCCAACAGGCCCATCTCCTCGGCTTGAGCGATGGCGGTGCGCAGGCGCTGAAGTGCCAGCGGATATTCAGCCCGGCCATAGATGTAACCTTCGCGGGCGCCGATGGCATAGGCGGCAATAGCCATACCTTCGAGCAAACGGTGAGGGTCTCCCTCCACCTCGCTGCGATTC
>JACIWY010001040.1 GCA_014360745.1 Chloroflexota bacterium | reverse complement strand
AGTCAATACTTATGTGAAGGATTGCTTGAGATTTCTTTAAGGTTTATGATTAAATTAGCATATAATGAAGAAGCTGGAGAAGGAAGAAGAGCAAAGATTAATTAAAAATTGTCTTGCGGGAGAGAGGGACGCACTGGAGGAGTTCATTAGGCTCTTCCAGAAACCCGTTTTCAATCTCGCCTACAGATTGTGTGGTGATAGGGATATGGCTGAGGATATAGCGCAGGAAGCCCTGCTCCGTGCTTTGGAGAATCTCCCTCGTTTCAAGGGGGAATCTTCTCTTTACACTTGGTTATATCGTATAACAACTAATATTTTTTATGACAGCATAAGGGGGAGCAAGGAGCTCTCCTATGACCAGATGAGCTATAACGAGGATGAGGGTGAAACGAAATCTATTGAGCTACCGGATGAGGAATCCTCTGTAGAGAAGGATATGGAGAGGAGAGATATACAGGAGATAGTACAGAAGGAGATCGCGAAGCTTCCAACCCATTATCGCACTGTTCTGGTCCTTTATGATATAGAAGGTTTTTCTTATGA
>JACIWY010001039.1 GCA_014360745.1 Chloroflexota bacterium | reverse complement strand
GGAGATGTGAAATATCTTCGCAACATCTCCCTTGGCGCTATGGAGGATTTGGTCATAGAGATAGTCTCACCTATGGAGGTGATTGGGGTAGGAAGACCCAGCGAGTCTAAGGGAGAGAGATTGGGAGCTAAAACATATGAAACCACATACAAATTTACATTAGGGTTTGGGGAAAGGAAAAAGAAATACGAGCTTCTTGAAGAGTCCTTCCTTTGCAAGTGCAAGTTGGTCAGGCTTATGGAAGAAAAAGATAGGCTGAGGAAAGTGGAGGTGATGGGGGAAGGAAGGATTATGCTGTCCAGGGAGGCAAAGGGGAAGCTGGAAGTAAAGGTGGAACCGCCAGACTTTCCATTTAGAAGAGAAGATATCTTTTATCCTTTTCCGTCCCTGGAGAGAATGCCCGAGAAGGAGCTCTTGCTGCGATTAGCTTCTCTTATTCTCCCAACACCTATAGAGGGTATCTTAGAAGAGCTCGCTATCTACGATTTTGACCCTAAATTGCCAAAGAAAGCTATCCCCATTGCGGGAAAGTTGGAATTGGAG
>JACIWY010000104.1 GCA_014360745.1 Chloroflexota bacterium | reverse complement strand
TGCGCCAGAGCGCGAGGCCCATTGCTTTATCCTTTAATGCCCGACATGACCATACCTTGTACAAAATAGCGTGATGCAAGGCAGCGACATGAGCACCGAGGCGCCCATCAGTAGATGTTCCATGGGCAGGCCAGTGGTCCATCCTGGGAGTGACGCAGCCAAAGAGCTCCGAAAACAAAATGACCGTTAGCCAACCGGCCAACGGTCTGCGCTTCTCTTCCATGCCCCTGACTGGACTCGAACCAGTACGCCCTAATGGGCACAGGCCCTCAACCTGCTGCGTATGCCAATTCCGCCACAGGGGCTCTTGGTTCTCATTATAGGCGCCCCACTCTACTTGTCAACTGGGGCCGATTCCCTGTAAAATAACCGAGTATTTCTATTCATGCGACGAAACGTGGCCCGGGGCAAGGGCGGGGAGGGGCTATGCGCATTGTGTTGGATGCCATGGGCAGCGATCATGCCCCCGAGGTCGATGTCGAAGGGGGGGTGAGGGCGGCGCGCCGTTTTGGGCAGGAGGTCGTGCTCGTCGGGCGACGGGATGCCATCGAGGCCGAATTGGCCAAATACGACACGGCCGGCTTGCCTCTTTCCATCGTCCACGCCAGCGAGGTGGTGACTATGGATGAGCATCCCAGCCAGGCAGTGCGCAACAAGCCCGATGCCTCCATCGTCGTAGGTATGGGCCAGCTCCGCGAGGGCAAGGCGGATGCTCTGGTCTCGATGGGCAACTCCGGTGGCGTGCTGGCCGCAGCGGTGGCCGGTGAGGGGCGCATAGGGCGCATCCCAGGGGTGCAGCGGCCGGCGATTTCCACCGTCTTCCCGCACATGGAGGGCTTTTCCTTTCTACTCGATATAGGCGCCAACACCGACTGTAAGCCCGATTGGCTGGCGCAGTTTGCCCTGATGGGGGCGGTATATGCCCGCAATGTGCTACACATTGCCAACCCCAGGGTGGCGTTGCTCTCTAACGGCGAGGAGGAAATCAAGGGCAACCGCTTGGTGCAAGAGACCCGCGAGCTGTTGCGACAGCTCCATCTCAATTTTATAGGCAATGTCGAGGGCAAAGACCTACCTCGTGGCCTGGCCGATGTCATTGTCACCGACGGCTTTGTGGGCAATGTGGCCATCAAGACCGCCGAGGGGGTGGCGACCATGATCCTCTCTTTGCTCAAAAGCGAGATCAGGCGCCGCCCGTTGGCCGTGCTCGGCGGGCTGTTGGCCAAGCCGGCGTTCAAGGCGGCGGGGCGCCGGCTCGATTATCGCGAATACGGAGGCGCGCCTCTGTTGGGCGTCAACGGCGTGGTCATCATTGGGCATGGCCGCTCCGACGCGCTGGCCGTCGAAAACGCGATCGGCTTGGCTATCACCGCCGTGCGAAGCAATCTCATCGAGACGATTCGCCAGGACATCCAAGATGCCATGACGGTCTTGGCCCATACCACGCGGCAGCCAAAAGGGGCGGGCGTCGAATGACAGATAGCCGGATGGCGAGTAGGAGTGTTGCATGGACAATGTGGTAAACGAGGCTTTTCTGGCCCAACGGCGCAAGTGGGCGCAATGGGGCAGTTACATAGGTTTCGGGGCCCTGATCGTCGGCCTTATGCTGACCAGTCGCTATCCACTGTGGGCCTATCTCTGCCTTCTCATCGGCTTGATCGGCGCCAGTTTCGGTTCTTATATGGCCAGCCGCTATGTTCAGCAACCGCGCGCCGACCAGGTGTTGGCCAAGGCGATGGAGTCGTTGGATAAACGCTATGTGTTGTACAACTATTACCTGCCTAGCAATCATGTGGTCGCCTCTCATTTTGGCCTGACAGTCTTGCTCACCAGGCCGCAGGCCGGCGTGGTGAGCTATGAAAATGGGCATTGGCGCCACAAGGCGGGTTGGCGCAAAGTGTTGCAGATCTTTGGCGAACCGAATATCGGCAAGCCGGTCCAGGAGCTGGAGCGCGAGAAGGAATGGGTCAAGGAATGGGTCGAGCAGGTCTTTGCCGAGGAGCAGATCCCGGTGACGGGCGCGATCGTTTTTACCAACCCCAAAGTCGAGCTGCATGCGGAGGGCAGCCCCGTGCCTGCCCTCGTGGCCGATGACCTGCCCCGCTTCCTGAAAGAGGAGCTCAAGGGCGGGCAGACGCTGAGCACGGCTTTGCAAAAAGAGCTACGTAGAGTCCTAGATCAAGTAGTGGCCGAGACCAACGCGCCCAAGAAAAAGTAACGTGATCGCCGGTTCGACCGCCCGCAAATCTCTTGGCCGCTGGGCCCTTCACGCTATTCTGCTACTTGCCTTGGCGTTGCGCCTTTACCGCCTGGGCGCGGCCAACCTCTGGTGGGACGAAGCCTTGGCCGTTTGGGCCGTGCGCAAGGGGTTGTTAGGGGCCACCTTGTGGACGGCCGGCGACGTGCATCCCCCCCTTTACTTCTGGTCGCTATGGGGCTGGGTGCAATGTGTGGGTGAGAGCGAATTTGCCATGCGCGCCCTCTCCGCCTTTTGGGGCGTGTTGACGGTGGCCCTCGTGTATCGGCTGGGGCGCTTGATCGCCGATGGCCTCGGCGGCGAGCTTGTCGGCGGGCTGGGGGCGCTTTTCACTGCTCTGGCCCGCTTCCACATTTGGTGGTCGCAAGAGATGCGCATGTACGTGCTGGCCGGGTTGGCCGGCACGGCTTCGCTCTATGCTTTTCTGCGTTGGCTGCGCGCCGAGCAAGATGCCCATCTATCGCTGGCCGCGCGACGGGCATGGATTATCCCTCTGGGGCTCTATATAGGTGCCTCTATTGCCGCCCTCTATTCCGTTCTCTTGATGGGGGCGCTCCTTTTCGCGCAAAACCTGGTCGTTTTGATCAGTCTGTTCGGGGCGAATCGCGCGCGTCGCGGCCGGCTTCTTGGGCATTGGGTCGTCGGGCAACTGCTCATCGCTGCGGCGCTGGCGGCCTGGATGGCGCTTTCCTGGGGGCGAATGCGCACCTGGTCCGTCTCCTCAGGGCAAGCGAGCCCGTGTTTCTTGGTGCGTCTCTACGCCACCTTGCTGACGACCGGCGTCTCGGTGAATATCGAACGCTTGCTATGGCCCGTAGTTTTGCCGTTCCTCGTTCTGGGGCTGGGCATGTGCTGCCTGCTGCGAGACAGAGCGCTTGAGCCGACACGCCGCTCGCTAGCCCTCCTGGATGCGCTGACGCTGGGATTGGCCGTAGCCCTGCCCGCGTTGGCCGTTTATATCGCGACGATGCCGCGCGGCCTCTTTTATACGCCTCACGTCGAGGCGCGTTATTTTTTGCCCTTCGCGGCTCCTTTCTGGTTATTGCTGGCCTGGAGCGTCGTACTGCTGGGGCGGCGATGGGCGCCTGTAGGCTGGGCGGCAGCCGCGCTGGTATTAGCCCTTTGGGTTGCCTTTTTGCCCGGTTATTATAGAGGACGTTACCTGCGCGACGAGCTGCAGACGATGGTACGCACCATCCTCTCGCAGGCGGAGGAGGGGGATACGGTGATCTTGGATTCGGGCAGCCGCTACCCCATCTTTTTGTATTATTACGAGCGCGTTGCGAGCATGGGGCCGAGGCCAGCGGTGGAGACGGTCTCGCAGAGTGAAGATCCCCTGAGTCCCGCCCAGGTGGACAAGGCGCTGAAAAGATTGACCGCCGCCGGCGGACGCGTCTGGCTGGCCGAGGTGGATGTCCAACTCACCGACCCCCACCGTCTGGTGGGCCGCTGGCTCGAGGCCCGCTATCCCGTGGCGCTCAAAAGAAATTATGGCCCAAATGCCCTGATCCTCTATAGCCCTCAGGGGCGCTTCCCCGGCCTGGCGGCGGGCTATGCGCCGCAGCATCCTTTATCGGTCGAGGTCGGTGGGGGATATTTGCTGGGCTGGGAATTGCCCGTGGCGCAAATCACGGGCGGGGCGACGGCCTATGTCTCGCTGCTCTGGGAGCGCGTGCCCGATGGCGCTGTGCAGCTAGGGCTCTATGACCGACATGGCCGGCTCTTGATGGCGCGCTCGGCGCCTTTGGAAGACGCGGGACAGGTTGCTCGGCGGCAACAATTCGATTTCCCGATCCTGAGCCGGACGCCGGCGGGCAGCTATACCTTGCGCTTGTCGACTTTGGGGGCAGATATCCCCTTGGGCACGCTACGCATCGCCGGCACGGAGCCGTTGCCGCCGGCCCGAGAGCCCGATCGACGCTATGCGCTGCGTGTGGGGGAGGGAATCCTTTTCGAGGGGTACCGGCTGCGCGATGCGCAAGGGCGTAAGGTGGAACAAGCGGCACCGGGGGGGGAATTGATCCTCGATTTGTACTGGCGCGCCGAGCGCAAACTCGCCGAAGAATATACGGTCTTCACCCATCTGCTGGGCGTGGCCCACAACCCCCGCACCCAAGGACCTGTCTGGGGCCAGCACGACGGCCAACCGGCCGAGGGGGGCTATCCCACGAGCCAATGGTTGGTGGGCGGCCTCATCGTCGATCGGCACCGGCTCGTCATAGATGCAGAGGCGCCGACGGGCGAATATCGGCTCGAGGTGGGCATGTATACCGTGACGGATGGACGGCGCCTGCCGGTAAAGGCGATGGACGGCGCACTGCTGGGAGATCACATCCTTTTGGAACAGCGTATACCCATTGTGCGTTAGTAGCCGCGCTTTCGATCCCGGAGCTGGAGTGCGGGGCTTTGCCCCGCTTGACCGGCGGCAAAGACATCCTCGCCCGCCCAAAGCCTATTTAGCTCGCGGCTTTGGGCGCAGGGATATACTTGGCCCAGGCCTCGTGCCCGCGGCTCTGGGCCAACACGACCACGGCCAGATAATTGGGGCGTTCCGGCTTGCGCAGCAAGCGCATATTCGCCTCTTCGGGGGTTTTGGCGCCTTTGCGCAGATTGCACACCTTGCAGGCGCAGACGAGATTCTCCCAAGTGGTCTCGCCGCCGCGCACTTTGGGGATGACGTGGTCGATGGTCAGGTTCGCCTTGGGCGGCTGATCCCCGCAATACTGACAGGTGTAGTTATCGCGGATCATGACCGTTCGCCGGCTGAGCGGGATGCGCAGCCGATGCGGCACGCGGACGTAATACACCAGTCGGATCACCAGGGGCACGGGCAGTTCCACATTGGCCGAATGGATGCGTTGTTCGGCAGCTTCGAGGATCTCGGCCTTGTCTTTGAGCAAAAGCACGATGGCTCGGCGCAAGCTGATGACGTTCAAAGGTTCGTACGTGGCGTTGAGCACCAGAACAGAGCTCATGCAAGCGATCCTTCCGCGAGCGTGTCAAAGCGGCCCGAAGCGATGAATCCTATTGGCCGCAAGTATAGGCAGGCGGCGGAAGCCTGTCAAAGTCAACAAGGGGACATAATGTATATTCTCACAATAATATAGCGAGGATAGGCCTCCAGCCGACGGCGTGCTCGCCTGGTTATTTTGTTTTAGCGCTCGTCCAGGGCCTTGCGCACCTCGCGCAAAAGGGTGGCGAGCGAGAAGGGCTTTTGGATAAAGCGCGCCCCGCCTTCAGCGGCGGTTTGGATCCGCCGCACCAGCGCATTGTCCGAATAGCCCGACATATAGAGCGCCTTCATCCCGGGGTGTTCCCGCCGCAGGCGCTCCACCAGCTCCTTGCCGCTCATCTGCGGCATGATCATGTCGGTGAGGATCAGGTCGATGGGCTGCCGTTGGCGCTTGCAGATCAGCAGCGCCTCGCCGCCGTTGCTCGCCTCTAAGACATGATAGCCCCTGTCGCGCAGGGCGCGGCAGGCCAGGCCGCGCACCATCTCCTCATCTTCCACCACCAGGATCGTCTCTCGCCCGCCAAGCGTCTCGACTCTCTCTGTGTCCCGTGGCGGTGCCGCCGTTGTCTCGTGCACGGCGGGCAAGTAAATGCGAAAGGTGCTGCCCAGCCCCACTTCGCTATAGACGGTGATATGCCCGCCGCTCTGTTTGACGATGCCGTACACCGTCGCCAGGCCCAGCCCCGTGCCCTTGCCCGGCTCTTTGGTGGTGAAGAACGGCTCAAAGAGCCGATTTAGCACCTCTTGATCCATGCCTATGCCGGTATCCGAGACGGCTATCAACACGTAATCGCCGGGTCGCACATCCGCATATTGCCGCGCATAGTCCTCATCCAGATGGACGCGGCGGGTCTCGATGGTCAATCTGCCGCCTTCCGGCATGGCGTCTCGCGCGTTGACCGCCAGGTTCACGATCACCTGCTCTAGTTGGCCGCGATCGGCCCGCACGTTGGGCACCCCCTCGCCCAGCAGCAGCACGAGCTCCACATCCTCGCCGATCATGCGTTTGAGCATCTTTTCGATCTCGGCCAACACCTGGTTGAGATCGAGCACTTCCGGGTTCAAGACCTGCTTGCGGCTGAAGGCCAGCAATTGGCCGGTCAGGCGGGCGGCCCTTTGCCCGGCGTCGAGGATTTGCCGCAGGCCATCGTAAACCGGGTCGTTGGGGCTAAAGCCGCGCAGGAGCATCGAGGCATAGCCGTTGATCACCGTCAACAGGTTGTTAAAGTCGTGGGCGATGCCGCCGGCCAGCCGGCCGATCGATTCCATCTTTTGCGCCTGGTAGAACTGCTGCTCCAATCGCTTTCGTTCCGAAACGTCGCGGGCCACCGAAAGCACCACCCGTTGCCCAGACAGGTCGAAAAGGCGGGTGCTGATTTCCACCGGGATGCGTTCCCCTTGGCGGGTCACATGTTCGGTCTCGAAGCGGGCTTCTCCTGTGCGCAAGAGCTTTTCCATGATGGCGGGGGGCTGCTCCCGTTGCGACGGGACATCGATGTCCTGCGGCGACATGGTCAACATTTCCTCACGGGTGTACCCCAGGCGCTGGCAGGCAACTCGGTTCACCTCTAAAAAGCGCCCGGGCATGCCGTTTGCGTCGACCTCGTGGATGAACACGGCATCGTTGACGTTGTCAAAGATGGCGCGGAATCGCCTCTCGCTCTCGCGCAGGGCCTGTTCGGCCTGTTCCCTCTCCAAGCGATCGGCTTTCCATTCCAGCGCGCGACAGACGGCCAGGGGCAGCCGCTCGATCTGCTCTTTGATAACATAGTCGATGGCCCCGGCCTTCATACAGGCCACGGCGGTCTCTTCGTTCATCGAGCCGGTCAGGATGATCACGGGCAGGTATGGGTCATGCTCCCGGCAGAGCCGCAAGGCGCGCATGCCGTCGAAACGGGGCATGGCATAGTCGGAAATGACCAAGTCGGGGTGGAAGCTCGGCAGGGCATCCAGCAGGGTCTCTTGTGTGTAGACCGTTTTGGCCGTGAAACGAATGCCCTCGCGCAAGAGCTCGTGTTTGGCCAATTCTACATCCGAGGGCAGATCCTCTACGAACAAGATACGAAGGGGACGTTCACCGTCCATTTGCCCTCCTACGAAAATAGTCGTGAATAGGACATAAACACAGACCGGAATGGTTCTTGGCTTCTACACAACAAAAGCCATATTATCTGTGAAATCCGTGCCCCAATAATATTTTCATGCTTCCTGGTGTCCTCCGGAGAGGGGGACTATTGGCCGGATGTTGAGCAGCAGCCAATAGGAGAGCACCTCCTGCACGATCTGGACAAACTCTTCAAATGGCGTCGGCTTGAGGATATAGCTGTTTGTCCCCCAACGATAGCTCTCGGCCAGGTCGCGCTCCTCCTGCGAGGAGGTCAACATAACCACGGGGATCGCCCGCGTCTGCGGATTGCCTTTCAATGCGCGCAACACCTCCAGCCCGCCGACCTTGGGCAGGTTCAGATCTAACAGGACCAGCTTGGGCGGTGGTTTCAGCAAGGGCAAAATCTCCAAGGCCTCTTGCCCGTCGCGGACCCACTCTGCAGAACAACCCTGCCAATGCCGCTTGATGACCCGTAGCGTCAGCTCGGCGTCGTAGGGGTCATCTTCCACCAACACGATCTCGGCGCTACGTACTTGCATCTCCGCTCTCCCTAGGCAGTGCAAAGTAAAAGCGGGCCCCTTGGCCCGGCGCTCCTTCGGCCCACGCCCTGCCGCCGTGGCGCTGTACGATACGGCGCACAATGGCCAAGCCCACGCCGAGGCCCTCGAATTCCTCGGCGCTATGCAGACGTTGAAAGGGATCGAACAGCTTGTGGGCATAGGTGGGATCAAAGCCGACGCCGTTGTCGCGCACGCAATAGACCGCCATCCCCTCTTGGACGTATCCGCCGACCTCTATGCGGGGCACCTCTTTCGGGCGTGAGTATTTGATGGCGTTGGCGAGCAGATTGGCCCATACCTGGCGCAACAGATGGGGATCGCCATAGGCTTCGGGCAGCGGCGAGACGCGCAGCTCAACGCGCGCGCGTTCCTCCGGCGTGCTGACCTCCGCGTAGATCGAGCGGGCCATCGCGGTCATATCCACCCGTGAGAAGGATAACTCGGCGCGCGTCACCCGCGACAGGGCCAGCATGGCGGCGATGAGCTGCTCCATCCTTTGCACGTTGGCGCAGACGATACTTAACAGCCTACGCCCTTCTTCGTCGAGACGGCTGGCATACTCCTCGACGAGGATGCGCGCGAAACCGTCGATGGCGCGCAGCGGCGCGCGCAGGTCGTGGGAAACCGAATAGGCGAACGCCTCCAGCTCTTGGTTGGCGGCTTGCAGTTGGGCCGTGCGCTGGGCTACGCGCTGTTCCATCTCGACGTACAACGACTGAAGGGTGTCGAGGGTTTGCTGCAACTCTTCCTGGGCCCGCCGGCGCTCCCGGTCGCGCTCGGCGAATTCGAGGGCATAGGCGAGGTCCATGGCCAATTCATCGAGCAACCCGATTTCCTCGGCGTCGAAAAAGCCGGGCTCACGGGCGCCCAAGCAGAAAACGGCTCGTATCGCGTCCGATATCGCCAACGGAAACGCCACGGCGGAGAGGATGCCCCTTTGGAGTGCCGCCTCGCGCCAGGGCGCCGCACGCTCGTCGCGCGCGATGTCGTTCATCACCACCCGCCGGCCCTCGCGCTGCGCGACGGCGGCCAGCCCTTTGCCCACAGACTCGTCGTACAGGCCGTCGCTCTCGGCATGGGCTACGTTGTGGGCGCGATCACCATCGGCGTCGACGGCGATGACCCAAGCGAGGGAAAGGCCGCTCTCTTGCACAGCGATGCGACAGACCTCGGCGAACAAGGCCTCGGGCTCGCGGATGCGCACGATCGCCTGATTGGCATGGCTCAGCACGGCGTAAAAACGGTTCAACGTCTTGAGGCGCTCGGCCATTTCTCGGCGGGCGAATTGCTGCGCCAACAGCAACCCCAATAGCACCGTCGCGAGCGGATAGATCAACATCACCGGCAGAGCGATGGTGCGCAAAACGGTCGGCCCCATCGATGCGGGCAGCGACAACATCCATAGCAGCATGGCCACATGCACCGCCAAGCCGAACAGATACAGCTCCGCCGCGCCGATCGGCGTGCGTCGCCAACGCCGCTTCCATCCCCAGGCTATGCCCAGGCCGGATGAAGTGAGGATGACCGCCGTGCCGACCCAGGCGCCGGCGCCGCCCTGGTAGAGGCGAAAGGCGCTTGTCATGGCGGCGGCGACGAGCGTAGGGATGGGCCCGAAAAAGAGGCCGGATAGGCTGAGGAGGATGGAGCGGGTGTCGAACACGACGCCGGAGCCAAAATGCCACGGGTTGAGCATGATGGCGATGCCGGCGGCGCCTATGCCCAATCCGGCGAGTGATCTTCGCCCGCCCATCCTGAGGTTCACGCGGAGGGGCACGGTATCGTAGAGCACCCCTAAGGCCAAGAGCAGGGCGGCGTTATTCAGCAGGCCTATTAGGATATCACGGTTCATAAACGGCCCCTCGATAGCACCCGCTTGTGCGTTGCGCTGTTACACCCAGAAGGGGTATCAAGTATGCGGGATATGATAACCAAAAGCCACCTTGGAAGCAAGCCCCTTGGTGTCTCTCGGATCTGCCCGGCATGTCGGGAGACCTGGCGATTGTCGGGGCGGTTGAAATTACACCGACCGGTGTCGCCGCAGAGGTTACCGCGATCTCCA
>JACIWY010001038.1 GCA_014360745.1 Chloroflexota bacterium | reverse complement strand
TATCAATCTTTTCAGCTGGTTGATAGAGTCCACTCTAAATTTTGTAGGAGAGTCCATAACTTTACCGAACTGTAAATGTATTCTAACAACATTTGCTCCAAGCTTTTTCATCTCTCTAAAATCTTCTACTACTTTGTTCCATTCGGTTATCCAATAATCTTCTAATAAGCGCCCCCTTTCGTCATGGTCATAATTGAAACCAAGCGGAATAAACCGTTTACCTGAAGGATACATAATGAAAGTTTTCTTATTACTTGATAACATAATCCATTCCATAGACGAAGAAGATATATTTGCGAACACAAACGAAACAGAAGAAGCAAAAAATATCATCACTATTTTAACCAAAAATACCAAAACTTGAAAATGTAAATGATACATTGATGACCTCTCCCTTTAGAGGTTATAGCTTCTTTTTAGGGGGTATGCCCCCCTAAAAAAGTCATATGGTACAATAATATCTATCTTAACTCATAAGTCTATAGGACAAAATCTAAGTTGTCCGCCAAACCTTCGTGTTTTTATTTGGTCACCCCTATACCA
>JACIWY010001037.1 GCA_014360745.1 Chloroflexota bacterium | reverse complement strand
GAGTGCTCTTCTTACTCCACGGTAACGCTTTTGGCGAGATTTCTCGGCTGGTTTATTTCCCTGCCTAGTTTTCGGGAGATGTAGTAGGCAAGCATTTGTAGCGGTATAACAGCGAGGGGCGAGGTGAAGTAATCAATCGTATTCGGAATGGTGAAGGACATCGCCAAGCTTTCTTGAAGTGGGTCCCCTTCCCTCAATACACCTATCACTCTCGCTCCCCTCGCCCATACCTCCTCTATATTTGATATCATCTTGTCCCTTAAAGCCTCCTGGGTTACAACTGCGACGACAGGCACACCGTCGTAGATAAGGGCGAGAGGACCATGCTTTAGTTCGCCGGCAGCAAATGCTTCCGCTCTTAGGTAGGAGATTTCCTTCAGCTTCAAAGCACCTTCCAAAGCAACTCCCCAGTCCATTCCTCTGCCGATGAAGAAGAAATCTCGCTCCTTATACAGCTCCTCCGCCATTTTCTCTACTTCTTCCCTCTTCGCTAACACCTGAGAAACCTTATGGGGAATAGTGAGGAGCTCCTGCCCATAAGGGC
>JACIWY010001036.1 GCA_014360745.1 Chloroflexota bacterium | reverse complement strand
CCATCTCAGCGTTTCTCCCAGGTTCATCCCACTTGTTAAGCATCTCATAAGGTCGCTACCATAGAAATGGAAATTGGCACTCTGACTTGCCCTGTTTGCCGTGAAAGGACAAGCCGAATCAAGGTTGAGCATTTTGAGGGTTTTGAAATTTTGAGGTGTGAGGTTTGCGATGTTGAGTTCGCACAACCATTCAAAGCTGCCCCACCTGAGGATTATGAGATAGGATACATTGAAAGATATTCTCATCCCCTCAGAGAGATAGAGAGGTTAAAACTTCCTTTCTATGATGGCTTTATGGATATTTACACCGTGATTTTGAAAATCCTCCAATCATTACCGCCAAAGGGAAAAATCCTTGATGCAGGATGTGGAAGTGGAGGATTTCTCTCATTATTGAAAGGGATGGGTTTTCAGGTGTATGGATTTGATATATCGCCTACTGCTGTGGAAATGGCGAAAAAAATCTACGAACTGAGGAATGTGATTAATTGCTCTTGGGAGGCTTTACCGCCGGAGTGGTATGGCTTCACCGTGATAACCGCCAT
>JACIWY010001035.1 GCA_014360745.1 Chloroflexota bacterium | reverse complement strand
CCTCCATATGGACGGGTAAGCGGGCACTCCGCTCTCTGTAAGGTTTTTTAGCGCGCGCTGGGAGAGCTCTCCCCCTATGCTCGTGACCACGATGGATTTTTCGCCGCGATGGAACCAGTCGGTAACGATATCCATTAAGCGCTCATCGACAAAGGGGCTTTGAAACTGCATTACGCACAGGATAGCGTCCAGGTCTGGCTCGGATTCGAGCACCTCCAGCGCAGCGGCGTAATGATCGTTGCTGGCGTTGGCAGTTACGTCCACTGGGTTGTTGGCCGAGGCGAAGGGGAGCAGGAGAGAGCGCAGCTTCGCTTTTCCCCCTTCGGATAGCGGTGCCAATTTCAGGCCCACTCCTCTGTCGCGCGATTCCAAGAGATCGGCGGCGATGACGCCCATCCCGCCCGCCGTGGTGAGGATCGCCACGCGGCCTCCTGTGAAGGGGCGGCCGTGGTCGAGGGCGCGCGCCAGATCGACCAGCTCTTCCTCGTCATAGGCGCGGAAAACCCTAGCCTGCATGAGGGCTCCATCCACCACCCTGTCGGAGCC
>JACIWY010001034.1 GCA_014360745.1 Chloroflexota bacterium | reverse complement strand
CCACCTTTGGCTAACATTAAAAAAGGCTTTCGGTAAAGCAGACATAGATGACAGCGAGGAACCGATGAGCCACAGAACAGCCTATATACTTCTCATTCTTTCCCTTTCCTTTATGATATGGTTTTGCGTCAGAGCAGGAATGTCGTTCGGCATCACTCTGGCATTCTTCGGTATCGTCTTCGTAATCCTATTTGCAATCACACGGGTAAGGGCAGAGGTGGGTCCTCCCACCCATGAGATGGCAGGCTCTATGAACGCTTATAATATTCTCACCGATATATTGGGGACGAAAGGGGTAGGAGCGAACAACCTCACGGTCTTCTGCCTTTTCTGGTGGCTCACGGGTAGGGGATATCGCACCGTTCCAATGCCCTATCAGCTGGAGGCATATAAAATGGCAGATGTGGCGAGGATGCGCTCCCGCGGTCTGGTATATGCAATGGCTGTAGCCCTTCCTTGGGGAGCTTTTTGCGCCTATATTGCAGCCCTCTATGAGCAATACAAGGTAGGACCAAGCCCATTATTGGACCATAACTATGGTATATT
>JACIWY010001033.1 GCA_014360745.1 Chloroflexota bacterium | reverse complement strand
AAAGGGAGGAATGCCCAAGAAGCTCCTGCACAGCTCTCAAATCCGCTCCCCTATCAAGAAGATGCGTTGCGAAGGAATGCCGAATCGTGTGAGGGGATGCGTAAAGGGCACCTTTCTTCGCCAAGTTGCTAACGATTTTATGCACACCCCTAACGGAAAGCTTCCCCCCAAATCTGTTGAGAAAGAGGGCGGAATTCGGTTTTCTCTCTAACGAAGGACGTGCATAAAGAAGATAATCCCTTAAAGCTTGCCTCGCTTTCTCTCCAATGAAAACTATTCGCTCCTTACCACGCTTCCCCTTTATCCTGAGCTCGTCGCTATCTTCCCTAATATCCTCCAATCGCAGTGAAGCAAGCTCGGAAACCCTCATACCAGTTGAGTAGAGCATCTCTATTATCGCTTTATTGCGAAGACCAAGAGCATCCTCCTCCGCGGACGCAACAATGGTCTCTATATCCTTTAGTTTGAGAAAGTGAGGCAATCCTCTGCGATAGCGGGGCGAATTCAGGATAAGCATAATGTTGGATTCAAGTTTGCCCTGTTTGA
>JACIWY010001032.1 GCA_014360745.1 Chloroflexota bacterium | reverse complement strand
GAGCAATAAAGATAGACAAGAAGGAAGACATCGCAAATGTAGCGAGCATCGCTGGAAACGATAGGGAAATTGGTAACACCATAGCCGACGCAATGGAAAAGGTTGGAAAGGACGGCGTTATCACGATTGAGGAGTCCAAGGGCTTGGAGACCACCGTTGAAGTCGTTGAGGGTATGCAGTTTGACAAAGGTTACATTTCCCCTTATATGGTGACCGATCCGGAGAGGATGGAGGCTGTTCTTGAAGACCCATACATTCTAATCCACGAGAAGAAACTCTCTTCAGCTACCGACCTCATCCCCTTACTGGAGAAGGTAGCGTCGGCGAGGAGGCCGCTTCTCATCATCGCAGAGGATGTCGAAGGTGACGCACTGGCTACTCTGGTTGTTAACAAATTACGCGGCGTCTTACTCTCAGTGGCAGTAAAAGCACCGGGATTCGGTGAGAGAAGGAAGGCTATGATGCAGGATATCGCCATCCTCACGGGAGGCACCTTCCTCTCTGAAGAGCTTGGTATGAAGTTGGAGAATGTGACGCTGGATATGCT
>JACIWY010001031.1 GCA_014360745.1 Chloroflexota bacterium | reverse complement strand
CTATGCTAGTTGCAAGCTCTAAATCAAGCTTATAGTTCTCAGCGAAAACGACGGTCATAAGGGCTGTGGGCATACAGGCTTGCATAATCAGGACCTGGAAAGGAAGCGAAGATAGGTGGAAGTAAAAGGAAAGAGCATAAATCACCACTGGTTGGAAGAAAAGCTTAAGGATTGTGGCTATTGCAACGGGGAAAATTTTTTTATTCAGGCTTGAAGGGCGAAGTGATATGCCGAGAAAGAGCATAATCAGGGGCACGGTGGCATCGCGGAAGAATTCCATAGAACGCCAAAGAGGCTGGAGGACAGCGGGGATATGCCTTCCTATCAGGAAAAGGGCGATGAGGCTTGCTATAAAGGGAGGGCTTTTAAGCAGGGCAAGGGCTCTATTGCCATTTGTGACCGCTGAACCGTAATAAGTTGCTATCGCTATGCCCAGGGTATTCAGGGGGAGAGCCATTCCGAACTGGTCTATAATAGCAGCCCAAGGTAGCCCTTTATTCCCCAGAACGCCAAGAATAACAGGATAGCCGAGAAACCCGGTATTCCC
>JACIWY010001030.1 GCA_014360745.1 Chloroflexota bacterium | reverse complement strand
CTGGATTGGATGCCAATGGAAAGACTGACCTCAAAGGTCAGATAATCTTCCTGTAGTAGAGAGGAGGTGAATAGATAAATGGCAATCACCACGATACAGGATTATCCGCAACTGCGACCTGTTGTCCTTCAGAAGGTGGTTGATGCTCTGCCGAAGCCTAACCTTCTGGGCTCCCAGCTTCTACCCGATGAGCCAGACTTCACCGATACTTTCCAATGGGAGGTATTAGATAGAGGTAGGCAGAGGGCTGGGCTTGTCCCTCGTGATGGCGAGGCGAAGATTATCCCCTTCCAAGCACAGGAGGTAAAGAGCGCACCCTCAGCATTCATCAAGGCGAAGATGCTTCTTACGGAGAGCATTCTTGAATATCTTCGCTATCCAGGGACGCTATCAGCACAGGCGGAGAAGCAGGTAGCAGAGGCAGTGGCAAGGCTATCCCGCCAAGTTGACCTTGAGAAGGAATGGTTGATTATGAAGGCGTTGACCGCTGGAGCTATCGCCTATGCGGAGACGGGAGGCTATTCCTTCTCCGTTGACTATGCCGTCC
>JACIWY010001029.1 GCA_014360745.1 Chloroflexota bacterium | reverse complement strand
TATCTTTTTCCTGATGCTCTTGCTCTTCGGGTTGGCCTTTCGTGGACTTGGCGGCGAACATCTGGTGCAATCGGCATTCTCCGGCGTGCCGGGCGGGATGGAAGGCCAGATCTTTTTCCTGATGCTCTTGCTCTTCGTGCTGGGCTTTTTCTTGGAATGGATCGAGATTTCCTATATCGCCTTGCCGCTCTTTTTACCGATTTTCATGCAGTCGGGGGCGGACCTGACATGGATTGCCATTCTGGTGGCGATGAACCTGCAAACCTCGTTCCTCACGCCACCTTTTGGCTGGGCGCTCTTCTTTCTCAAAGGGGTCGCCCCGCCCGAAGTCACGACCGCGGACATCTACAAAGGCGTGATACCCTTCATCGGCCTCCAACTGGTCGCACTAAGCCTTGTGTATTTCTCACCGGGGCTGGCCACGTGGCTGCCCGAAGCGATTGGATGGTGAGCCATGCTCCATGCAGCCTTGGGATATAACGGCGCGGTATCCGCGCCCCACCGCGCCGCCTCTCTGGCAGGACGCGATGTGTTGCGCGACGGTGGCA
>JACIWY010000103.1 GCA_014360745.1 Chloroflexota bacterium | reverse complement strand
CGGGGCTCCTGCCCCGCATTTAGCGGATGAAAGCGTCCGTGCTCCGACCTACTCGCCGGGATTCCTCACGCGACGCCCTCCGGGCGTGGGAATTATCTTAATTCGAGGTGTATACCCTGTTCTTGCAAATGCCGCAGCTCGTCGATCCGGGCAAAAGCATGTCGCAGATGGGGTATGACGATGCTACCCCCGACAACGAGCCCCACATTGAGCGCGTCATAGAGCTCCTCGTTCGAGAGGCCCATGTTCACACACTGGATCAGGTGATAATCGACGCAGTCATCGCAACGCAGCACCAGCGAGGCGACCAGCCCCAATAGCTCCTTGGTACGGCGATCAAGCGCGCCTTCCTCATAGGCCCGTGCATCCAGGTGAAAAAAGCGTTTGATCCCCAGATGGTCGCTGCTTAGGATACGCTCGTTCATTCGTCGGCGATGAGCCTGAAAGGCGACGAGATCGGACATACTCCTTCACTCCTTGTAGTCTCGGGGCGTTTCTCTAATATTTATTATCCCCTCTCCTCTGGCGTCGCCTGTGGGCGATGCCCCAGGCGAGGGTAGCCGCGACGACGGCGGCCCCCTCGATGGCCAGCGACGCCGGAGAAAAGTCGTTCAGGCTGCTTTTGATCCCCGTAGGGCCGGTGTGCATCTGATAACGACGAAAAGGCCACCAGGGATAGATCCGCCCCGGGTTCAAGTAACTGTTCACATGGTCGGCCACCAGATGTATACCGTAGCCCACGGCCCAGCCACGGGCGAAGCGCGGCCCTAAAAGGGCACGGGCTAATAGCGAGGACGCAGCCCAGAAGAGAAAGGTGTGCGCCGGGATACGGTCGTTGGGCGTCAGGCGCAACAACCAGCGCGTGGGCTTGTCCACCAGATCAGGAGCCATCGAGGCGGCCAGGCTGGCGCGCAAGTCGACGCCGGTGACTTGAGCGGCCAGTACGGCGAGGGCAATATGGCCGGGCAGAATCACGGGCTATACCTCTCCTCAATAGGACCAGATACCACCTTATTGTAGGTTCCCCTGGAGGATAGGTCAATCGGTGCACGAGCATTACACTAGGCCAGGGCAAACGTATCTCCCAGAACCACGTTCTAGAGGGCAAAGGAACCCTGGAAAAGGCAGGCCTTGCAATTGGAGCACGGGCACCCTCGCCTGCCAACCCCTGCAAGGCGAAACTCCGGCTGGGTAGGCGATTGCCGTACGGATTGGGCCGTTCGTTCGCCGGTGTTATAATGACACCTGTTCTATCGATTGTCCATAGGAGGAAAGCGCGTTGCCTCGGATTCCAGTGACCCAGCTCAGGCTCAATACGACGGTGCGCAAACAGCTTTATCTGCTCCGCGAACAGACGCTGTCTACGACGCGCACGGGCTCTTATATCCTGCATGTGACGCTCGCCGATCGCACAGGGGCGATCCCAGGGGTGCTCTTCGACGCCTCGCCGGGCCAGGCCGAGGGCCTAATCGTCGGTCGCGGCGTGGAGGTATCGGGCCGGGTGAGCGAATACAAGGGGCACCTCCAGCTCACCCTCGAACGCATCGTCCCCGCCGAGCTGACCAACCTCGAAGAATACCTGCCCGTGGCGCGACGCCCGCTCGAGGACATGGAACACGAGCTGAGCGAGCTCATAGATAGCGTAACCGATTCCCATCTTGCCCGGTTGCTCGACGTGGTGTTCGACGAGCGCACGCTGAGCCTCTTTTGTCGAGCGCCGGCGGCCAAGTACAACCACCATGCCTGTGTCGGCGGCCTGTTGGAACATACGCTGGATGTCGTCCGCCTGGCGCTCACCGCATGTGCGCGCTATCCCGAGCTGCACCGCGATTTGGTGGTGACGGCGGGCATCCTGCATGACCTGGGCAAGATCGACGCCTACGATCCCGTCACCTTCGACCTCACCGAGGAAGGGTTGCTGTGGAGCCATCTCTATCGTGGCGCCTCGCGGGTCGAGCAGGCCGTCTCATCGCTGCCCGATTTTGATCCCGAGCTGCGCCTGCGCCTCGTGCACGCCATCCTGGCCCATCACGGGCATCTGGAGCATGGCTCGCCGGTGCTGCCCATGACGCCGGAGGCGATCTTGATCCATGGCGCCGATAAACTAGATGGTGACCTGCGGGGAGCCCTCGATCATTTGGGGCGCGCCGTGGACGAAGCCGGCGCCTTTACGGAACGCAGCCTCATGCACGAAACCCGCCTGTATCGAGGGATGCAAGAGGATGGCCCCATAGACCAGGGCACCCTATGGTGATCCGGGGCATCGGGTTTTGGTTGCCTACATTTGCCCATACATGGCGATCACTGCGCCGTTGACGCTGCCCCCCGCCTCACTGCACAAAAAACGCATCATCTCGGCGATGTCTCTCGGTTTAACCCAGCGGCTGTAATCGGCATCGGGCATACTCGCCCGGTTGGGGGGCGTGTCGATGACGCTGGGCAGGATCACGTTCGCGGCCACGCCGCGCCGGCGATATTCGGCGGCGATAGAGCGCGTCAGAGCGACGACGCCGGCCTTGGATACATTATAGCCTACCTGGCGCACGCCGGGCGCTTCCGCTGCCCTGCTGCCTACGTTAACGATGCGCCCCCAACCTTGTTCGGCCATGTGCGACAACACGGCACGGTTGATTTTAAAGGCAGAGACTAGGTTGATGTTCATGGCCCGTTCCCAATCCTCGTCGCTCACCTCGGCGAGTGGCTTGCCGCCCATCCAACCGCCGGCGCAGTTGAGCAGGATGTCCACGCCGCCCCAGCGAGATTCAATGGCCTGCACAAGCGCCGCGACCTGCCCCGAATCGGTGAGATCCGCTGCTTTGAGCAACAGGCGTTCCTCCGGCAGGGCGAGCGCCCCGACCAATTCGTCGAGCGATTCCTGCCGTCGCCCGCTAAGGGCCAGCCGGGCACCGGTCTCGGCCATGACCTGAGCCACCACAGGCCCCAACTCTCCCGTGGCACCGGTTATCAATACAATCCGCTCCATGACATACCTCCGACCGAAACATAGTTCAAGGCATGAATTTATCGAGCCAGGCGACAATTCGTTCTAAGGAGGGGACGGAATCGGCGTGGAGGGCCAAAGGGATATGGAGATACCCCTTTGGCGGGCGAGCGATAGCATAGAGGGTCTCGGTGTTCTCGCGACCGAATAGCGTATCCAGGCCATTGTGGATGATGAGCAAAGGGATAGGCGAGACATCGGCGACATATTCAACGGGCCAAGGGCCGGGGGCCAGCCTCTCGGCCAGGCAAGTGCCCATGAACCGCGCCCAGGGCCGTAGCCAACGGATAGACCAAGAGTTCGAGGTATGTTTCCCTATGGCGAGCGCCGGCGGCGAGACGGCCACGACGGCATCTAGCGGCGCGCCATGAGCGGCAGCCAGGATGGCTGCGGCAGCGCCCATGGAATGGCCGATGACGGCCACACGGCGATAGCCTCGGCTTCTGGTTTCCTCCACAAGGTGTGCCAGATAGTGGGCACACGTGCGAAAATCGAGGTCACAAGCGCCGTCGCTGTACCCATGGCCGGGGAAATCGAAGGCGACCACGTCCATATGCCGGCTCAGCCCACGCAATGTCCGGACCATGGAGGGGCTGTTCATCGTCTTGAGCAGGCCGTGGGCCACGATGATGGCGCGGTCGCGAGCGGCATAGTGGCGCGCCACGGCCAGCCCAACGCTATCCACGTCCAGGCGCTCTCGCTGAAAGCCTTCGGGCAGCGGGCGGCGCCGGAACCACAACAAACGCGGGGCAACCCAGGCTGCCCCGACCAGCAAGCCGGCAGCCAGGGCAACTCGACACCAGCTTCTCACCCGGTTTCCCCCTAAACGAATCAAGTTGCGAAATTTCAACGCAAGGTGCCCTCATCCAGGTAGCGCTGAAAGAGGCGGCCCCATCCTGTCTCTTGCTTCCAACGTTCGTACACGTGCCGCTCTTTGAGCGGCCACCGATAATAGTCGTGATAGGCCTCAGAGACAAAGGCGGCGACATGCACCAGCGGCGTATGGAACAGGAGCTTTTGCAGGCACTTGGTCGGGCCATACCACGATAGCCAGCCCAGCACGCGATGCAGATTTACGCCGATGCGAAAGCCCCAGTTCTCTTGAGAGACATCATCGCCTACAATATCGATCTCTCGTGGATCGCCCACTCCTAAGCCCTGCTCGTGGGCTAGCCGGATATAGCCGATAGACAACGGATCAAAACCCATCATCTGGGCCGCGATAGCATCGATGGCCACCTGATCTCCACTGGCCAAGATAACGTTTTTGACCACCGGCTCCATGATGCGCGGCCCGGTGCCGTTTCCGGCCGTCGTGCCATCCATCACCGCAAAGATGCCGGTATGGATCTCTTTTTGGATCTTGAGCAGGTCTACCAGGGTCTCGTGGATCCAGGAATGGGTATAGTGGCGTCGGGTGTTGAGCAGGCCGCCAAAGGCGTTTTTCATTGCCCCGGTGGTCGTGGTATAGATGTGACACTTGACCGTGGGCAGATGGACGATGCTCTTGCCCAAGAAATAGTCAGGGATGCGGATCCCTTCAGGAAAGATACGTGGGAGGACGTTCAATTCCGCCTTGGGCTCGTAACGGACCCAGGCCATATCCTCATCACGAAAATTGTACAACACTGGGATTTCGTGGCGGCGAAAGATCGGCACATAGTTGTTCAGATCTTCGCCCTTGAAAGTGTTGATCACCACGGTTTTGTTCTGCACGCACACCTGATCATGATAGCCGCGTTTTTGCAAGGCCAGCGTCGTGCCCTCAAGCTGCCAGGGGGTGGTGTTGGCGCCGGGGAAAGGGTAGTGCCAGGAGATATTGTCCTTCAAGATCACCGTCGAGTTCTTGGGCAGGTAGCGCTCTACCTCGGCCAAGTCTAACAATCGATCATAATCATCCAAAACCGTCTCCGGCGACGTGCGAAGCACGGCGACTTTGGATCGCATCGTCATGGGAATGCACCTCGTTAGACAAGTATGAGCCAATCACGCGGCCCATTGTACCGTCGTCTTGGGGATGGGTCAAAAGATCGCCGGTTTGTCCACAATGGGCTCATGCGTTATCATTGAGGCACATTGCGAACTTGAGGAAGAGCATGAGCGAAGTGAATGATTACCGAGAGCCCACGTATCAAGAGCGTATCGAAGCTCTACGCATCACCAAGAACGAACACACCGACCGCAAGGTGCAGCTCTACGGCTATTTCGACACCGACGATCACGGCTACATTCCCTGGGAGGAGCCGATTCCCTTCCAGGTAGAGCCGAACCACCCCAACGGCGGTGCCTATGGCATGCGCGCCATCGGGCGCAACTTTCGGCACTGGCTCGAAGTGCATCCCCTTTACATTCATCCGATGAGCGCGCTGGCCGGCGCCTGGGTGCGCAAGGGAATCCCCGGGCTGGGAGGCTGGCGTCCGGAAGATCGGCCCACCCATCTCATGCCCATCTTTGAGCGCTATCACGTCCGTGGCCCCGGCATCGGCGCCATGAACCACCTCGGCCCGGATATGACCATCGGCCTCGATCTAGGCTGGGGCGGCCTGCTGGAGAAGCTGCGCCGTTACCGCGCGCTGAATCGCCCCGCCGACACTTCTTTTTACGACGGCGAGGAAGACCTGGTGCTGGGCATCCAGACTTGGATCCGTCGCCATGTGGACTATGCCCGGGCTCAGGCCGCCATGGCCGAGGATCCTTTTGTACGGCGCAACTTGAGCGAGATCGCCGACATGAACGAGTACCTGGTCGATGGCGCGCCGCGCACCCTGCGCGAGGCTTGCCAATTCCTGGCCTGGGCGCAATCGGTGGATCGCATGTGGCACCTGGGCGGGGCCATGGGCCAACTCGACGAGATGTTGCGCCCTTACTATGAGGCCGACAAACTCGCCGGCCGGCTGACCGATGACGAGGAGGCGGTGTGGTATTTGGCCAGCCTCTTTTTCAACGATCCCCATTATTCCCAAATCGGCGGCCCGGCCCCCGATGGCCACGACGTAACCAGCGAGATGTCGTTCATCATTCTGGAGGCGGCACATCGCTTGCGCATCCCTTCTAATCTGGCCATCCGTTTGCACGATGGATTGAATCCCGCGTTGCTGCGGCGCTCGGTGGAATACCTCTTCCAAGATGGCACCGGCCCCTCCTACGCTTGCTCCAAAGGGCTGGATGAGGGGTTCGCCCGCAACGGCTTCCCGATCCAGTTGGCGCGCCTGCGGGCCAAGGTGGGCTGCAATTGGACCGCCTTGCCCGGCATCGAGTATTGCCTGCAAGATGTGACCCGCGTATGCCTGGTACAGCCTTTTCTCTTTGCCTGGCAGGATGTCATGGCCGCCCGACGCAAGGGCGAAACGCCGGAACCCGGCGAGGCCCTGCCCGCCGAAGAGGGGTGGCCTACCGACCCCACCCTTCGCGCGCTATGGGCGCGTTATGTTCATCATCTGGGTTTTATCGTCGCGACGCTCAAGGAGGGCAAAGATTGGCACATGGCCCATCAGGCCGATAATGCCCCCGAGATCGTGCTCAACCTGTTCTGTCATGGGACGATCGAACGCGGGCTGGATGCCTCCGCCGGGGGCGTGGACATCTACGACCTGGCCGTGGATGGGCTGGGGTTGGCCACGGTGGCCGACTCTTTTGCGGCCATAGAGCTGCGGGTGGTCAACGAAGGGCGGCTCACTTGGGAGGAGCTGGATGAACTGTTGGCCAACAACTGGGCAGGCCCGGAGGGCGAACGTGCCCGTTTGATGATGAAGAATATCAAACGCTACGGCGCGGGCGATTCGCTAGGGGACAAGTGGGCCAAGCACATCGCCGACCTGTGGACCCACCTGGTGCGCGACACCCCCACGCCGAACGGCTTTATCATGATCCCGGGGCTCTTTTCTCACGGAGGCATCGCCGAGCATGGCAAGGGGCTGGGCGCCACGCCCAACGGTCGCCGCGCGGGCGAGGCGATTTCGCACAGCGCCGATCCCGACCCCGGCTTTACGCCCGGTGGAGGCGCCCCTACGGCCAAAGCCAATGCTGTGGCCATGGTACAGCCCGGCTGGGGCAACACAACCCCCTTGCAGATCGATTTTGATCGTGACTTGGCCAACTCGTTGGGCGGTGTGGAGGCTATCGAAGCCTTTCTCAAGGCCCATAACGCCCAGGGCGGCACGCTGATCAACATCAACATCATCTCCAAGGAACAGATCCTGGAGGCTCACGAGGATCCCACCAAGCATCCTGACCTATTGGTTCGCGTCACCGGTTATAGCGCCTATTTCCGTTCGTTGTCGAAGGAATACCGTCAGCAGATCGTCGATCGTATTCTGGCGGCGGGATAATCGCCGCAAAAAGGAGCATTATGCCTAAAACAGCCGTCAAAAAAGTAAAAAAGTTCGCTCCTCTCCATGGCTGGGCCAACCGCTTGCTGCGCATCGATCTCTCCACCGCGACCATTGAGGTGGAACCCATCGAGCCCTACGTGCCCGATTACATCGGCGCCCGCGGTATTGCTGCCCGCATCGCTTGGAACGAATATCCCGAGCCGGTGGACCCCTTTGCGCCCGAAGCTCCGCTGATGATCATCGCCGGCGCGCTCACCGGCACGCGGTCGCCCTATTCAGGGCGCACCTCGATCTGCGGTTTTAGCCCGCAGGCGTTTCCTTATAACTGGTTCACGCGCGCCAACATCGGCGCGCGCTTCGGCGATGAGCTGAAAAAAGCCGGTTACGACGGGATAATTATCACCGGCGCCAGCGAGTCGCCGGTGCAGATTCTGATCACTGATGATGAGGTGCGCATCGCAACCGCCGATCACCTGTGGGGCCTAGACGCCTATGATGCGCAGAACGCCGTCTGCGCCGATACGGGCAAACGTTACCAGACATTGACCATCGGCCCGGCTGGTGAGCGCCGCAGCCGCATCGCCACCATCCACACGGCTACCTCCTCCGCCGCCGGGCAGAGCGGCTTTGGCGCTGTGATGGGGGCCAAGAAACTCAAGGCCATTTCGGTGCTCGGTTCGGGCGAGATCACCGCAGCCGAGCCCGACCTGTTCAATCGTCTGATCCGCGCCGTAGGCGACGAAGTGCGCACCTATAAAGGTCCTCGCGACCTAAGCGCGCTCAACGCCGCCTTGCAGGCTGATCGCGGCGGGCGCGTGCGGCCCTATGCCTGCACCGCCTCTTGCCCTACGCCCTGCAATCTCTATTACAGCGACATGCCCGGCGTGGCCTGCCCCGATCGGCGCTGGGAAGGCCATTGGACCTGCGTCGGTGGCTGTTTGCGCGGCATCCCCGAAGGCGGCCCCATCGCTCATGGCGGCCTGTTCGATTGGAAGCTGGGCACTTATGGCGGCTTGGAGATGAACGTGCTCAGCAACCGCTATGGCATTAACCAGTGGGATTTGATCGTCAGCATGGTGCCCTGGCTGGAGCGTTGCCAACAGGCCGGCTTGCTTTCCGAGATCAACGGCATGAAGATGGATTGGCAAGACCCCAAATTCTGGGCCCATTTCTTGCACGCCCTGGCCTATCGCGAGGGAGAGGGCGATGCCCTGGCTGAAGGCGGTTTTCGCGCCGCCCAGGTGTTGGGCGTCGGCCAAGACCTGGTGCGCCGCTACTACACCGGTTGGGGCTACGGCGGCCACTGGGACGGGCACGCCTGCTGGCTGAACCACTTGGTCTTCCCCTATTGGATCGTCTCGGCGTTGCAGTGGTCCACCGATACCCGTGACCCCTATAGCAGTAGCCATGGCTATGTGCAGAACATCATGCGCTGGAGCCCCCTGGCCATCGGCCAGCGCCATGCCCCCGACCTGACCTGGGAGCACATGCGCATCATCGGCGAGATCGTTTATGGCAGCGCCGATAGCACCGACCCTAAAAGCGGCTACAAGGCCAAGGCATACCCCGCCTTTTATCACGACAAACGCTCGGTGATGAAAGACACGGTGCCCACCGACGACCAGACCTTCCCGCTCATCTATGGCGTGCGCACGGAGGATCATTTCTGTCGTATCCCAGTCGAGGGGATGGGCATTATCGACGGCCCTTCGGCGGATTATCACCTCTTCCGCGCAGGCACCGGCACACCATGGAGCGAGGAGGAGTTTGAACGCGCGGCCGAGCGCATTTATACTCTGGAACGAGCGATCTGCGTGCGCCACTGGGGGCGCAATCGCAAGATGGACGAGTCGGTGCTGCCCGCCTACGAATATCCGGAGAACTGGGTCAACGAGGTGTTGGGCGAGCGTTACGCCCTGGATCGGGCAAAGTTCAAGCCAGTGATGGACGATTATTATCGCTATTTCGGCTGGGATGTCGAAACAGGCCGCCCCACCCGCGAGCGGTTGACTAAACTGGGCCTGGCGGAGGTCTATGAGCCGATGATGGCCGGTGCTGCTGCGGCTGAGGCACGCCTGGAACCCTGGCTTGAACCGACGCCGATCAAGGCCTAAAGGCACCCCTTATGACATGAGGCGCGAGGCGGATTTGGTCCATGAGGCCAGGTCCGCCTTGCCATTCCATTCGCGACCTTGTGCCAAGGCGGGACAAGATATGCCGCACTTGGCGCCGGGCTCTGGGAAAAGCCGGAAGGTAAGCCATGAAACCTATCGATATGGTTTTGCTAGGCGCGGGCAGCCGCGGCACCTTTGCTTTTGGGCGCTATGCCCTGCGCAACCCACACATGGCCCGCTTTGTTGCCGTGGCCGAGCCGGACGACGCCCGGCGCGAGCGGTTCGCTCAAGAACATCATATCCCGCCGGAGCGTTGCTTCCGCACCTGGCAAGAGTTGCTAGCTGGGCCACAGCTCGCAAGCGCCTTGGTGAACACGACCATGGACCCGCTCCATCTCCCTTCCACCCTGGCCGCCTTGGATGCGGGCTATGATGTGCTCTTGGAAAAGCCGATGGCCACCACGCCGGAGGCCTGTGTGCGCCTGGTACAGGCGGCAGAGCGGGCTGGGCGGGTGCTTCAGATCTGCCATGTATTGCGCTACACCCTCTTC
>JACIWY010001028.1 GCA_014360745.1 Chloroflexota bacterium | reverse complement strand
TTGCCCATTGGGGAGAAACGGTCCTGAGACAATTGGGCATCAATGAAGGCATTTTTATATAATTTGCCCCTTATATAAAGGTTAGTGTAATTGTCAAAGGTAGAATCATTGCCATAATTATCGTAGCTATAGAGATTTCTGTCACCGCTGACAGAATATGTCCGGAAATACATTGTATAATAGCCAGAGATAGTGAGTTCATCCTCACCCCAAAGGGAGGAAATGGACAAAACTATCAAAATCAGCAATCCAAAAACCTTTTGCCCCATATCTCTTTTTTTAAATTAATTTTATCTCTCACTCTATCTACATTCAAGATGCTTAACATTACACTAATCTTCCTCAAGAAGGGCTTTTATACCTTCCATAGTTCCCTCTATCCTCTTCCGCATACAGATGCACTTATCTTTCAAAGAATCCATGATAGTTTCCTCTTTCTCCAGCAAATATGCCAAAGTATTCGTCAATTTATTAGATTCCGCCAAAGGAAGAAAAAGTTGCCCTAATTCGTTTGCGATAGCTTCTACTTTCGGGTTGTAGGCAAGTCC
>JACIWY010001027.1 GCA_014360745.1 Chloroflexota bacterium | reverse complement strand
GAAAGCAGTAATGAGTATCCCTCTAAGGTCCCTTGTGAAGAGCGAATCCATAAAGGGGAGAATTGTGAGGTTTTGCTTACCTAAAGAGCTAGGAGAAGCGAAAAGGGAGTATATATCTATTGGCGTGAAACAACCCTCTGTCATTATCATTCCTCCCTCAGCTGTTGAGCGAGCAACGACAATTGATTCAACTAAGAGGTATATTATGAACTCGAAAAAAGCTAGCCAAAGAGCCATTCCCGCTTTGTTGCACCATATCCCAATAAGAATTATAGCTGAGATAAGCCCCCAGAATGCTACCTTATAGGGAATAACCTCTTCAGGGTCGTCTTTTTCTTTTCCGATAGCACTTCTGAAAACCTTTTTGAGATGGGGTAAAGAGATGTAAAAGAGATAGCCTGCAAGAATGAAGAAACCACCTGCGGTTTCATATGCGACGAAAAGCTGCGCTCCTGCATGAGGTGCAATAGTAGTTTCAACCCCAAAAGAAACTGCTATTATTTCTTGAAGTCGAAAAAGAAAATAAAAGAACCAAAAACTGAAGAGAA
>JACIWY010001026.1 GCA_014360745.1 Chloroflexota bacterium | reverse complement strand
TTTCGGGGAGAGAGGGGAATACTTTTTGGAGACCGTTGAGACCGAATACGAGGGCAGGGATGGCAAATCCGAACCACATCAATCTATTGGAGAGGAAGGAATCGCCCTCTGTCATCATTTCCAGGGGCAATTGAACAAGAGGGAAGGGCAATTTTTCGCCTTCAACCCATTGTTTGCGCATAATAACGGCAAGGCAGAAGAAGGAGAAGAAGACGAGTAAGATGAGGATTGACCATATACCGAGAGGGGCAAGCCATTTACCCCAGGGTATGGGCTCGCCATAGAAGTAGCCTTCGTAGTAGCCTTTCACTATTTCCTGTTTGATGGGACCGTGGGGGTTCCAGGGGACGAGCCATTTTTTGATATGGGGGAAGAAAAGTTTATCCCATTTATTGACGGGGTCAGCGAGATAATTTACCCCAGCCATCGTTGGCATCAAGTCTTCCATCAAACCTCGTGATGAAATCATTGAACTTATCAACATCATACAGAATATCACTGCGAGCTCCTGAGGAGTAAGAGGTTTAGTGATTTTTTTGAGCCATCTAT
>JACIWY010001025.1 GCA_014360745.1 Chloroflexota bacterium | reverse complement strand
GGGCCTCGGCCCCGTATGCTGGGCGGCGTTTTTCTTGCCGTTTTGCGCTGGGGGAGCTATACCGGATCGGCGAGGATCTAAGCGCCGATAACGGCTGGGCCCTTGCCTGGAATACGCGAACGGTGATAGATGGCGATTACGACCTGCTAGTAGAGGTCAAAGACGCTGAGGAACATACAACGTGGCTTCGCTGCCCCGTCCGTGTGCGCAACGACGCCCCAATGCTCGAAGAGGGCTCATTAAAGCTGCCCGATCGGGTCTCCGATGTCCAAAAGATCGCTTGGGCAACGCGAACAAGCGCCGGCGGGCCAATGACCGCCACATTGGAATATAGCCCGGATCTGGGGGTGCATTGGCTGCCCATCGCCCAAGACCTAGCAGCCGATGGCGAGTTTGTCTGGGATACGAGGGCCGCGCCCGATTCTTTTGCCGGGCTACTGCGCCTCACGTTGGGGAATAGGGGCCACGTGCTCCAATTTTTGAGCAACCCCTTTACATTGAACAATGTGAACGATCCGCCCTTCATCGCCCTGCTTGCCCCGGGGGCCG
>JACIWY010001024.1 GCA_014360745.1 Chloroflexota bacterium | reverse complement strand
TCTCTGCCCTTCATCCAATCATTGACGACCTGCTCCTTGAGGGTGAATTTGTAGAGCGTTTGGCGATTTTCTATGATGGCATCAACAGGGGAAGGGAGGAGACGATTCGTTTCGTCCTCCAGAATCTTCTTGAGATTCCTCCTCTTCCCCCTACGCTATCCCTCAAAGATGCTTTCAATCTCCTTCAAGCGTATCATCTAAGGGGAAGGGGAATACCCACGGGGTTCTTGAAACCCTATCTCGTTTCCCTGCAAAATCTTGGCTATTCGCTGGAGAAGCTCCTTGTCAATTCGGAATATTTTGAGGAACTTTTGAAGCAGGTCCTTCTCGCTTGGATAGAAAAGAGGGCAGGAATTGAGCTACCAGGCGTTGATGAGGTGGCAAGGAAGCTCCTCAGCTCCGACATAGGGCTTGAGAGGAACAGGCTTTTGGAAGAAGCTTGGAAGAGGATTAACTGGAAGGAAATAGCGAAAGCCATTCCTCCGCATTCGGTTCAAACTCTAATATCGCCCTTGCTTCCCCAGGAGTTCTACGAATGCCTTTCTGAAG
>JACIWY010001023.1 GCA_014360745.1 Chloroflexota bacterium | reverse complement strand
AGGATAAAAGAGCGATAGCTTATTTCCCCAACGAAGGCTCCCCCTTGATAGAGTTACATTTTTCTAACCCCAACGAGCGAGAAAACGAGAAGCGTGTTGAGCTTAACCTTTCTCGGGTTTCCTTCTTTTTGGAACGTAACCTTCCTTTTCTTGCCACTGTAGGAGCGATTGCTCCCTTTGTCGGTCTCTTCGGGACCGTTCTTGGAATAATGAACGCCTTTCATTCAATCTCTGTTTATCGTTCTGCAGGGATCGCCGTTGTAGGGGCAGGCATTGCCGAAGCCCTCGTCTGCACAGCCGTGGGATTAGCTGTGGCAATTGCTGCTGTTACACTTTATAATGCATTCCACTCCCTCACCAGCAGGATGTTGGAAGCTCTGGAGATTCGCCAGAACGAGTTTCTCTTATCCCTTAAGGAGCAAGAATGAAGAAAAAGAAAGAAATTTTCTGGGAAATAAATATGGTTCCTTTCAACGACATCCTTCTCGTCCTTCTAATTATCTTTATGATGACCGCTTCCTTCATCGTGACTGGCACGGGAATAGATAT
>JACIWY010001022.1 GCA_014360745.1 Chloroflexota bacterium | reverse complement strand
GGATAAGGGCGACCTTGATAGGTCAAGCGTGAGTAGGGCAACAAGAAAAGCGATAGCCACAATATATGTGAATTCAGCTATAGAGGAATATAAGAGGGGCAACCTTTTCGTCGCTCTAAATTATGTCAATCAAGCTATAGCTTGGGATGAGGAGTTCGCATCAGCCCATCTTTTGAAGGGTAGCATCCTCCTTTCCTTGCGGATGGATGACCAGGCGCTTACAGAATGGCAGACCGTCATCACTTTGAGCCCTATGAGCAAGGAGGCAGAACTGGCGAAGGAAGGGATTGCCACGATTTATTACAATAAGGGAATTAGGGCTTATCAAGCAGGTGATACGATAAGTGCCCGCCAATGGTTGACCCTTGCCCTCACAACCGCTCCAGGTAGCGATATCGCCAAGAAGGCGGAGGATGCCCTAAGCAGGATAACTTTGGAATCGCTCTTTTAGAGAAAATGAAGATATCTTATTCTCGCCTTGCTGAATATGCTGAATGTCCAAGACGGTATTTCTACCGTTATGTGCAAGGACGTTCCCTTCCCAAACAA
>JACIWY010001021.1 GCA_014360745.1 Chloroflexota bacterium | reverse complement strand
TGATTACAGATGATGAACTTTGGTATAGGATGAGGGAAAATGCCTTAAAGAATGCAAAACGTTTCTCCGCAAGGGAAAGTGCGAGAAAACTTTTGGACTTTTATAGAAAATTATTGAGCGAGAAAAAAGCCGGTGCGCGATGAATAGATTTGTGTTTCCCCTTTTTCTTTTTTTTATGTCTTCCCTTTTCGCTGAGGGATTAAGGTGTGGTCTAACTACCCAGGGGCTTTATGTCTCTTTTAGAGATAAAACGCTTGTCCGACGTTCGTCAATAGTTGTTTTATCCGGGGGAAATATCATTTACGATAGCACAAAAAGAAAAATAACGGCGAGGCAAGAAGGAAATGCTTTCGTCTGGCAGGATGAGACGCCAGACCTATTCATATCTTATAAAGCTTCGTATGTGGAGGAAGGTGTGGAGGTGGTTTTAACCGTTAAACTTTTAAGGAACATCCAAGCTACTTTGCAATATTTCCTCGCCCAGATGCCTGTTAGCCAATTTGCCGGCGCTTCTTTCAGAACAGAGGACAAAGCTAACATAGTTCCTCTG
>JACIWY010001020.1 GCA_014360745.1 Chloroflexota bacterium | reverse complement strand
GTTGCCAAATATCGTTATAGAGGGACCCATCCTCAAGGATATGGAGAAGAAGCGCAAGCTCGTGGAGAAAGTAACGGAAGCAGCCGTTGAGGCTTACGGATTGCCCAAGGAAGCAATAGTTGTCATCATCAAGGAGAACCCACCGGAAAATGTTGGCGTAGGAGGAAAGCTGATCGCTGATAGACGCTAAAGATGGAATATCAGGCTCTGTATAGAAAGTGGCGACCGCAGCGCTTTGAAGATGTTGTAGGGCAAAAGCATATAACACGAACTTTACAGAACGCCATCAGGAGCGGAAACATAGCTCACGCTTACCTCTTCTGCGGTCCCAGAGGAAGTGGCAAAACGACAACCGCTCGCCTACTCGCCAAAGCTCTTAACTGCGAAAATGGACCTACCCCCGAACCTTGCAACGAATGCTCTATATGCCAAGCAATAGCGGATGGACGCGCAATGGATATAATAGAGATGGACGCCGCTTCAAGCACGAGCGTAGAAGATGCAAGGGAACTGAGAGAAACCGTCAAGCTTGCTCCAGTTCAGGCGAGATA
>JACIWY010001019.1 GCA_014360745.1 Chloroflexota bacterium | reverse complement strand
TAGGGAATAAAGCTTTCTGAGCTCTTCCACCTGCCAATCGTCTTTCCTCAAAACCCTTTCCCTTGCCACCCTTTGGAGGTTGAAATAGGGAATCTGGAGGTTCTCATATCTTTGGCGGATGCGATTGAGGTTTTCCCTTTCCGCTCCCGTCTTCTCGGGGTCAAGGATATCCTCCTGAAGCGAGGCTATGACGAAAAAGTTGTAATCCCTTGAGGCTTCCCCAAGGTCACGAAGGAAACCGATATCACGGGCGAACTCGGGTGAGCCGCTTTCCTTACCACGAAGGAAATCATAGAGCTCATCAATTATCAAAACGATAGCTGTCTCACCGCCGAGCTCTTCGTAGAGGATGTTTAGAGCTCTCTCCATAACGCTTCTCACATCTTCCTCTATTTGGGGGCGAATGCCCAATCCATTGAAAAACTTCCTCGCTAATTCCAATGCTTCCTCAGGATGGGCGGATTTTTGATATTCCCAGGCTTCAAGTGGGCTCTCTTTATCTAAGTTCTCTCTGAGAAAATCCAGGAAGCGAGGGTCCTTCTCTGCGGTTT
>JACIWY010000102.1 GCA_014360745.1 Chloroflexota bacterium | reverse complement strand
AAATCTGCTCCAGCGTGGGGCGAAGCTTCTCTACATCGGAAGTGTCGATCCCAGGACTTAGCTCGCTGAGCAAACGGCGTTGCACCCGATCGCGAAGAGCGGCAACTTGCTCTCGCCCGTCATCGCGCCGTTCGATTTGGGCACGCGCATTGCCCCGTCCGTTCTGATTCGACCGAAACATCACCTTCTCTGCTCCTTCCCTAACGAATCCAAATGGGGTCGTACTCTTCCCATGTGGTCTTGCTGATGTTCACGATATTTTGCCCATCCGCGTCCATCACATAGATTTGCCTGCGACCTTCGCGATTGGACCAAAACACAAGGCGTCGGCTATCGGGAGACCAGGAGGGCTGCTTGTCCCATTGCCATGCGTTGCGAGTGAGGTTGCGCCGGTTGCTGCCGTCTGTGCGGATGATCCAGATATCGTCGGACTCGTTCTCTTGGCTGACAAAGGCGACCCACCCGCCATCGGGAGACCAGACGGGGTCGTAACAGATGCCCGTAAATCGGGTGAGTTGGCGACACTCGCCCCCGTTCACGTTTTCCACAAAGAGCTGGGCGGGTTTGTGGGCATCTTTGACGATCAGGCGATAACGGCCATCCGGCGAGTAGGCTCCCTGGGCCTTGAGCGCGTTATACGCCTCTCGGAGCGCTTTGGAGTCGCCCAGGTAACGACGATTCTTGCCTTCGGGATCGCTGAGCCAGAGGCCGGGTTGCTCCGGATGGTCGGAGAAAAAGACGATCATCCCATGGTGCATGGCCAGAGGCTTGGGCGTCGGCAGAAGCGTAGGCGTCGGCGTGAGCGTCGGCGTCGGCGTGTTGGTGGGCGTCGGGGTAATAGTCGGCGTTGGGGTGGGCGTAAGCCAAGACGCCATAAGCTCCAGCCGCCCTCGCGCCAGGGTATTGTCCTCCACCGGCAAGGCGACGCCCTTGCGATATTGTTCATAGGCGAGCTGGATATCCTCTCGCTGCCGATAGGCATCGCCGTTGCGAATATAGGCATCGTAGAGCATCTCTATAACCATTTGGCCCATGTATTCGTGGCGCAGATCATAAAGGGCCTGTAACTTGACGATCGCCTCATCAAAGTACCCCTGCTGATAAGCGGCCCGCCCATCGAGGAAAAGGCGCGCCAGACGTTGTTCCAGCTCGGCCTCCGCGTGGCGAGGGCGAAGCGTCAGCGCCCGGGTAAAATAGTCCAAGGCCTTGGGCACCTGATCCGGCGCAGGCGGATCCTGCTGGATGATCTGAGCGCCCAACTTCATGCAGAGATCGAAAAGCCTGGATCGGAGCCACTCTTTGTCGCTTTGCGCATCCAATGCCTGCACCTCTTCATATTTGAGCAAGGCCTGCTCATACGCGCCCGCCTCGTAGGCTGCATTGGCCTCGGCCAACACTCGCGCTACGTCATGTTTGCGCCGAACGGCGATGATGCGCGCCCCTACATCTCGATAGTCGGGGGCACGCAAAGAGATTTCGGTCAGCTTGGCCAACGCCCCTGCGTAATCCTGCGCAGCCTCTAGTGCCAGGGCTTCGGTGTATAAGGCATCGTTTTGGCGCCGTTCTCCCACCTGTGCCAAGCCCTCCAACGCCTCTGGATGGGTGGGCATCTGGGCCAACAAACTTCGGTATCTGGCCTCGGCTCCGTCCAAATCGCCCTGTTGCATCAAGGCGTTGGCTTCCGCGAGAAGGCGTTCGCGCTCGCGGTTCAACTTGGCTTGGGCTATACTCGGCTGTATCCGGTATTGAAAGGTCTGGCAGCCGATGATCGTGACCGCTCCCACGGCCACGAAAAGGGCGATGAGCAGGATAATACGCCCCCAGGGGATGGCCCACCGTTTGGGCTGGATGCGCTCGCCGCCGTCCCACCCGGCTTTGAGCAACACATCATCGAGCGCGGCCTCTACGGTGGAGGAATCCGGATACCTTTTCGCCAGCTCTCGCAGCAGGTTGGCGGCTGCGTGCCACTGGCCCGTCTGGAAGTGATGCATAGCCTGCACATAGAGCGGATCGTCACGGATCGCGCTTTCGGCATCCCGGTCAGGGGCGGCAGGGTCTTGGTTCATGGATATGGAATATGTGTCTGTGTGACTCACCTTCGTCGTCCTTATCAAGAACCATTTATAGGGTCCCGTTGATCATCTTGATAATGCCGGGCAGCGCCGGTCCCAGGATAACCACGAGCATCGCCGGAAAGATCAAAAAGACGAGCGGGAAAGCCATCTTGACGCTGGCCTGGCGCGCCTGTTCCTCGGCCCGCTGGCGCCGTTTCTGGCGAATCACTGCCGCTTGATTATGTAGCACCTGGGCGATGCTCACGCCCAGTTGGCTTGATTGCACCAGGACGGCCACAAAAGTGTGCAGATCGGGGACGCCGGTACGTTCGGCCACACGCTTGAGCGCTTCGTTTCGTGAAGCGCCCACCCGCATCTCGAGCACCGCTTGGCGAAATTCTTGCGTCAGGGCGTTATCCCATTGTTCCGCCACACGCAACATCGCGGACTCGAAAGCCAGCCCGGCTTCCACGCCGATGGTCAACATGTCTAAGGCATTCGGCAAGGCCCGGGTTATTTCGGCCTCTCGTTGGGCAGCCCGTTGCTTTAGCCACAACGCCGGTAGGGCAAAGCCACCCCCGGCCATCATCAGGCCGATCAGAGCCGCGTAGGCCAGTGAATAGCGCAGGCTTGCCAGCCAAAAACCGCCACATCCAAACCCCACGGCAAAGAGCAGCCTCAGGCCATAAAAATCTAGCGCGGTAAGATGGCCCGGTTGCCCGGCGCGGATCAGCAGCTGTTCGGTGGCCTCCATCGCCTGGCCGGGAGCTGCCTTGCCGAGCCGGCGCAGCATCTGATGAACCAGGGGCTTGAGCACACGGGTGACAAAGGGCTGGCTCATCTCCTCTTGCTCCAAGGCATCTGGGCTGGCGATGTAGCCATCGAGCCTCTCCTGCATGCTCGGCGCACCACGCCCTGAGCCAAAAGATAGCCATAAACACAAAACGGCCAGCGCGACAAGCCCCGCACAGACGGCGGGAGAGGCGAGCCATTGCCAAATGATAATCAGTATTTCTGCTTCCATCTTTTACAGCTCGATATCGATGATCTTGCGGATCACCAGCAAACCGATGAACTGCATGAACAACGCCAGGAGAGGCAGGAACTTGACCCAAGGAGGTGCCGTGGGATCCAAGAAACGCATGATAAAGCCGGGGTTGATGACGAACATGACCCCGCCGACCACGGCGGGCAGCCCGGCCAGGATATACCCCGTCAACCGTTCCTCGGAGGTCAATACCTGAATCTCGCGTTGGATGGTGATGCGATCGCGGATCGTTTCGCCGATAATATCCAGCGTCTCGGCCAGGTTGCCGCCCATCTCGTATTGCACATTGATGGCGGTTACGACCAGCCCGACATCGTCCGTGCCGATGCGCGTGGCCATGCGGCTCAGAGCCTCCGGCACCGAAACCCCCAGGCTCACCGCACGCATCACACGCGCAAACTCGGTGCAGGCCGGTGGGGGGAGCTGATCCACCAACACCTGCAACGATTGGGTCAGCCCATATCCGGCACGCAGCGCCCCCACCATCAAGGTCAAGATGTCGGGCAGTTGTTGGGTGAATCGTTGTTGGCGATCCTTCTTCGAGCGTTTGATATACCAGATCGGGATAAAGCCAAACAGCGCGCCAAGCGCGAGCGCGCCTATCGTCCCCAGCCGCCAGGCGCCGATGAGCGCGCCAAGGGCCGCCACGCCCAACAAGAGCACCACAAATTCGGCAACGGTGAGCGGGAGATCGGCCTGGGCCAATTCCTCAGCCAGGTATTCTCCCATGGTATAACGGGTGATGAATCGGCTCAGCCGCGACCATATCCCCCGTCCAGACCACTGCCCCACCCTATTGGGAGATACCTCGTCAATGCCATACTCTTGGACGCGCTGTTCGATGGCGTCCAACGGCCTGGCAATGCGCCATACCCCCACAAAGCCGGTTGTGACGGCTACCATGACCAGAAACGCACTGATCAACGACCCCAGAGCCGTGGAGGAAACCCGACTACCCAAGAGGATCTGTAAAAACCTCGTCTTGGCCAACACCGAGTACACGAGGCCTAGCGGGCGCGGCATAAGCACCTCGTCGGCCGGCTCTGTGTTTGGTTGGGCGTTGCGGGCGGTGGAACCTTCGACGACTTCTGAGAGTGGATCGAGAGGATCGATCGACAAAGCGGAGCGATCGGCCATCCAGCGGTTGGCTTCAAGCACTTGAAAGAGGGTGGATCGGCTAAGGGAGGCCCGCCCTTTGGTCGCCGTCACTTCCACCTGCCACATGCCGGGCTTGGCCGTCACCGGTGGGACAAAAGCGGGGCTGCCATAATACCCCGGCTGACCGGGTATGGGGGCGCAGACGAGATTGCCGATCGAACGCCCTTCCGCATCCCATATCTGCGCCATCACCGCAAAGCCCTGGCACAGCTCGCCCGCCGAGGTGGTCACTTTGGCCCGCACACGAAAGATAAGCCCCTGCGGCCCTTCCGGCAGATGCCCGGTGTCGAGCCATGTTTGTAGATGGAAGGAGGTTGCCTCGTATGAAGCAAAACAACCGACCAAGAGGGTCAGCGCCAACAAAAGGGCCGCGACCGGCGCCCAACGCCATAGTTTACGTTCACCTTCGCCGCACATATTCCCTCCATGGCTTCGAGCCCTTAGTCAGGCCAGAATCCCAAGCGAGGCCTACGCACCCGACCATCAAACGTCTGGCCTTGCCCGGCCACCGTCGAGGCCGGGCTTTCTTTGGTCTCGATCCCTTGGGGTATCATCTCTTTCACCAGCTTATCTATGAACTTGTTATAGGCGTTCACGAGCGCCCCCCGCCGATGCGACATGATCAAAGGGATCCCCCGGTTCACGCTGTGGGTGACGAGGGGTTGATCATCGGGAAAGGTGTGATGCACGTGAAGGTGAAGCCGTTGCTCGATATCCCGCTGGCTGATCCCGCCCGTCATCGTCGCTCGGTTTACGACCACCCATATCCTATGGTCGGGATAGCCTCGCGTATACAGATGCTCAAGCATAATCCTGGCATTGCGCAGGCCCACAAGCTCCGGCAGCACCGAGACAACCACAAGGCCGGCACCATCCAGGAAGGCAAAGGCGGTCTCGTCCAGCGGCAACCCCACATCGACCACGATCCAGCCAAAGAGGTCCTTGAGCAAGGCTAAAAGGCGGTGTACATGGGCCGCCGAGATCCGTTCCGGCGATCCGTCCGGGCTCGGGGCGAGAAGCGCCGAGATACCGGAGGCATGGCGCGCCATAACGCTGCGCACCAGCTCCTCGTCCAGCGTCGAGCCTCTGGAGAGCAAGTCGGTGACGTCGTGTTGAGTGTGAATGTTCAACGAGACATCGATAGCCGGCGACACATAATCCGCATCGATCAGGGCCACGTCGGCCTTGGTCACCGCTTGCAAGCCAATGGCCGTATTGATGGCCATGGTCGTGCGGCCGGTGCCCCCTTTGGGGGAGCAAAAGGCGATCACATGGCCTTCTATCCCCTCGCGCGTCCGATTGCGAGCCGCGCGGTCTCTCCCCAAGAGATCGCCAAGATGGGTGGCCAAATCCCTAGCATTCAGGGGTTTGGTCAAAAACCCTTTGGCCCCGGCCATTACCGCCTGGCTGGCCGCTGAGATGGCCTCCGGGCATGTTTCAACTAGAAAAAGAACGATCGCGTCTGGCAGACGCCTGGATACATCGCGAATCAATTCGATGGGGCCGGTATCGTCCAGATAATCGTCGACGATGACCACTTGGGGCCTGAGTTCGGCAGCGCGCAGGCTCGCCAGGCTCGGCTGCCCGACCACATCGAGCTGATAGTCTTCCAGACTGCCGCTCAGTGCATGCTCGACAACCCTGCGGACGGTCTCGTCCGAACTGATGAGCATGACCAGCAGGCTTTTCTCAACCATCACGATCCTCCGCAAGGGCCTTATAGCCCCATGGTTACAAGCGCTTCACTACCACAGCCCGGGCACCAATCGCCATCTAACCCGCCCGGCATAAGCCGAATACCCCTCCAGTATCCGCTCTTCATAATGAATCCGTACAATCTGGCTACCGAGCATCAGCAAAACAACGATGGCGTTTCGCCAAGAGGGATTGCCCCATACATAGCCCAGATTGAAAATTAACTCGGACGCATACAGAGGATGGCGTACGAAACGGTACATCCCGCCGGTACAAAGCCCTCGATCGGCGGGAGCGATCCCAAAGCTCTTGCCTAGGGAAAGCACGGCCAAGATCAAGCCCACCGCCCCTACCCCTTGTAGGAGGAACGCAGGCGCTCCCTGTCCCCCGGCGGAAGCGCGTAGGCCGGCCATCGGCAAGGCCGCCGAGAGCCAACCGATGAGTTGGGTCGGCATAGAAGCGACGTGCCGCGCCGGGCGCCGGACGAGCATCAACATGGCGACCAGGCCGTAAAAGCCGAAAAGGGCATAGCTTGAGCAAGGGTAATCGCTCTCGAGCGCCGAGCGTAGATGCAAGATGGCAAAAAACATCCACAGAGCGCTACCGAGAATGTCGGCAACGAAGGCCATAATCCGCCTTCCGCCGGCGCGCCGGCCCTCTGTCCGCTTGTATTCCGGACCACGGCTTGCCATTGTTGGGTGTACCTCAGCGAGGGATGTTGTAGCGATCGATCACATAATCCATGTCGACCGCCTCGGTGGTGAACACTTCTTCGACGCCGGGGGCGCGCAGCACAACGTCCTTGATCCCCTCATCATCCAGCGCGTATTTGAGCACCAGGGCATCCTGGGGGCTCAAGGCGACGAGAAGCGCCTGTGGCTCGACCACTTGATCTGTAACGCGGCCAATCGTCCCGGCAGATTTGTTCTCCGGTAGGGGGTTTTCGTTGACAATGCCGGCGATCTCGACATTTTGTAGGATGCAAAAAGTGGCCAACTCCTCATCTTGGCTATAGGTCTGCCCCGTCCCTTGGGTCGTCAATTGGGTGGGCACCCCCGAAATGATCGGAAACTTGAGTGAGATCAATATATCGACCCTATCGCCGGCCTTTAACACGCCGATATGGCTCATTAGGTCGTCCACCGGCAAGGCCATGAGCACCTTGTCCTCTTCCAACAACAGCGCCGTGCGGCCATCTCGGGAAAGGACGTTCGGATCCACCAGACGCTGAGAGAGGAGCATTTCGCCGGGATGCAAATCCACCATGGTAATCTTGCCCTCGGCCTTGCTTGGATCGGTCACCGCGCCTTCGGGAACGAGATCCACAGGCACTTTTTGAACCTGAAGGTTCTCCGCCCGCAAGAGGGCGCGTGCCAAGATGGGGCCACGAGCCACAACCACCGTGGTGGTAAGTTGTGTGGCCTCGCCAGCGGCGTTCTGCGCGCTCGCCCTGGATATGGTCACAAAGGCGACGATGCCTGCCAAGCCGGCGATCACCAATCCGGCAAGGAGCCAGAGAAATCCTCGTAATCTCGCCATAAATGGCCTCACTCGATCTGCATCATGCTGCTACTATGAAGCCGTATCGTCGAGCTGCCCCCGAACATCTCGATGATGGCCCCGGTCACCAAATGGGCGTTGTAAGCCACATCGACGCGCACAAAAGCACCTTGTAGGCTGGACGCCACCTCGAGCCTCGCGCCATCCAGAGAGACGGCCTTCTCCCTCACACGTGCTTCGATGGCCGGCGCGTTCCCGGGGTCCGTAATGCCATATCTGGCGCCCTCACGGGCAGCGTTCGCGATGGTGCTCTGGGCAGAAAAAAGGATACTAAACTCTATGATACCAAATAATAACGGAATGATCACTAAAAGCACAAGCAAAGCATATTCGACGAGCGTTGAACCATGTGCAGAGCTAAACTTTACCCGTGACATGGTCTCCATTCGCCCACAGCCGGAAACAACCCCACTCATCTATACGCGCTGAAACGGGCCAAAAGGTACAGGTGCCGGCTGATCCCATCGAACGCCCATACCGTTACCCCGATGATAATGGCCACCAGGACGGCCAACAGCAGTCCAAAGGCCTGCTCCGTTTTTATCAACAGCGTCTGTATGGCCTCGTTGTTTGTCGACGAATCACGCCTTCCCTTTCCGTTCCCCATGCTTGCCCCTCCTCCGTCACAACGCCCCTGGGCAATATGCTTGGCCATCCCCTAAGCAAGCCCGAACCCTTGTTCATCGCTTGCTCGGGTAAAGGCCAAGAGCCACGCCCCTACCCGAGCAAGCTCCCCTGCATCTACAACGCTCCTGCAGCGTCGCTCAGAGCACCTTGAACCCCGGCACCCAAGGCGGTAACGGCCAGGATGCACACCACCGCGATGAGGGCAATCAGCAGGCCGTACTCCGCCAAAGCGGCCCCTTTTTGCTCCTCGATCAAATTGCGCACTCGAAGATAGAACTTCATGATGAACCTCCTGCATATTTTGGCTGCGGAATCCACATACTTTGTTGTTGCCGACGAGCTTACGGTCAGCAAAGCGAAGCCGATCTATTCGAGCATTACACATCACCTCCTTCTTGTTCTACGGCCGTCGAGCCTTGGGTTTTATCCTGATTGTGGCTCGGCCCCAATAGCCGTGACGTAAACCATCGTATCTTTGATACCCCCCTTTCATGGGAACCTATCAAGCCCGCTCATCGACGTCCGTTCCTTTCTCCAAGAGAGCGGATGGATCGCCCGGCAGAGCCTCCAACGAGACCCTACGGATTTGCCTCCAGAGCCTTTGCAACCCGAGATGACGCCGGTGCAACCAACTCTTGAGGCCAAGCCCCCACGGCTTGATGCCCTTCGTCTCTAGATAGGGGCCCATGATCAGTTCCATGTCGCCCAAACGCCCGAAATAGTGCCTTCGCCCACTGGGTACGTGGACGATACACCCCCGCCAACGTACCCCTGAGCGCGCTCTTTCCTCCACCCATATCCTGGTTATGAATGATATATGCATAGACCTCTCACATAGAGGGCGTGGATCTGGATCTTTTGGTGGCCGATCTTTCAAGGGCAGCATACACCCAGGGTGTCTCTGGGGCGTCTTGCGCCCGTCTTTTGAGCGTCTCCGGGCGATTTTCTGTCTCAAAGGATATCAAGAAAAAGAACGCCCACCGTGTGATTACCTGGCGGGCGCTAAGACCTGGGGCAAAACCTGTATTAGGTGCTCAAATGACCCTCGATGGCTGAGGCCCCCTCCTCCAGGAGCTCCTCCTGTAGGCGTCCTAGTATTTGGCGCAGCGTTTGGAACGCGGCCACCGTGGACAAGAAACCGGGTTTGGCCCCGCTCGTCGCCCCTTCTTCATCTCGGTTCCATACAGGAAGGGGCGCCCGACCGCTGCGTATCTGTTCATACAGCCTGCGCGTGCTCTCGGCAGGCTGAACGCCGAGTTCCACGTCCAAGATCCTGACGCATAGTTCATATTGGCGCAACGCCGCCGTCCGCCGTCCGGCGAGGTAATGCAAACGCATCAAGCGCCGATGCGTGCATTCGCGCGCCGGATCGAAGCGTAGGATGGTTGCGCCGCATTCGCAAGCTTCTTCATAATAGCTTTGGCCGGCGCAGTAATCGATCAACTTATCGAGCATCTCCAAGTAGATATTGCGCAACCTCTCTTGCTCGAACAGACACCAATCTTCGTAGCAACCCTCGCAGAGGTCGCCCCGATAGAGTCGGGCTGCCTCGTGCAAGCGTTGGGCCTGTTCTGCGCTCAACTCCGAGCCCGAAACCCTGCGAACCGATCGATAGGCCTGTTCAAAGTCGTTCACGTCGAGCCAGAACTCGGCCTTTGGCTCGATGCCGACCTTTTCCGCATCGACCTGAAGAAGGGGATATTCCTTCGATTCATCCCCTAACGCCGTACGCAACTGCCAGAGCGTCTGCCGCAAGGCCTTGCGCGATTGGGCCGTCGTGCTTTCCGGCCAGAAGAGGCTGGCCAGCGCTTCACGATGATGGGGGCGGCGATGGAGCAATAGATAGGCCAGCAGGAGTTTGGCTTTCGACGAGCGAAACGATGCCACCCGGCCGTCTGGGAATACGACTTCCATCTGGCCGAATAAATAGACGCTTGGGCCATTCATTTGCCCCCCTTTGCCACTCCA
>JACIWY010001018.1 GCA_014360745.1 Chloroflexota bacterium | reverse complement strand
CGAGAAAGACCATAGAAACATAGCCTGGAGGAATGAATATAGCTACCACGCCAATGATGATATATTCAATATAGATGAGCAATTTATCAAGAAGGTTAGTTAGGGAGGTAACGAGGAAAATTTCCTGAGGGGATGAAGCTTTAAAAAGGGAAAATAAAGCTGTAGATAGAAATCGCACGGATTTGAAAAGAAGCAAAACAATGGTGAAAGCGAAAAGGCTATTACCTAAAAAGGTGTTTTCAAATTTGTAGGAAAGATAACCGCCAAGGAGGATTCCCAAGAGGACAACGAGCCAGAGGATTACCTGATTAAACCAGGTGAAGCCGTGAGGAGAAAAACCAGAATAGCGCGAAATATCCCTCATAATATGCAAGGTTTGGATGTTGCGAATAACGGCATAAATTAATAAGAGGAAGAGAAAGAGGCTATTTAGCGAGATTCTCCTTTGAATCTTCCTATTGGCGAGGTAACCGGCGAGAATAGCCGAGAGGAAAATCCCTTTGAAGATTGAAAAGATTGAGAATAAAAAGGAAGAAGGAGGATAGTGGGGT
>JACIWY010001017.1 GCA_014360745.1 Chloroflexota bacterium | reverse complement strand
AGCTGGTAGGCCGTCATGAACTTAGCGTCTTAATCGAACCAAGTTGGGATTGAAACGTAGACGGAGAAGTTGTAGGGGTTAATGATAAGCAGAGTCTTAATCGAACCAAGTTGGGATTGAAACCCCCGTTTCTCGGGGAGGATGGTCACGAGATACATAGTCTTAATCGAACCAAGTTGGGATTGAAACAGATTTGATGCTAGCTTAGATTGAATCCAGCCGGTTGTCTTAATCGAACCAAGTTGGGATTGAAACCCCTCTTTCTCATCAAGAATCTCGCTGATGAGTCGTAGTCTTAATCGAACCAAGTTGGGATTGAAACTCCGCTTTAAGATGAGGATGGAATGCACGCCCCTCTCAGTCTTAATCGAACCAAGTTGGGATTGAAACGGACATCGCGGCGGGACTGCAAAAAGCCACTTTGCGTCTTAATCGAACCAAGTTGGGATTGAAACTAGTCGGAGGGTAACAATATAACACATAAACCTGCGTACCGGTCTTAATCGAACCAAGTTGGGATTGAAACAGGCGTTTTCCATGGCAAGGCTGTAGC
>JACIWY010001016.1 GCA_014360745.1 Chloroflexota bacterium | reverse complement strand
AAAAGCTGGCGGATGAGGTCAAATACGCCCGTGTAAGTGGCGGGATTTGAGCGAGGGGTTCGCCCGATGGGCGACTGGTCTATATTTATCACTTTATCAAGCCATTGTAATCCCTCTATTGAAGTATAATCTCCTGTAGGAAGCTTAGTCCCATATAGGTGATTGGAGACAGCTGGGTAGATAATTTCCTCAAGAAGCGTGCTCTTCCCTGAGCCCGATACGCCAGTTATTGCCACGAAAAGACCCAGGGGAATCTTGACATCTATGCCCTTCAAATTGTATTTTCTCGCTCCCCTGATTATCAGCCACTTATCTTTTGGTTGTCTTCTTTTTGGGGGAATTGGTATCCTCCTTGTTCCGGAAAGATATTGTCCCGTTATTGAACGAGGTTCATTTATTACATCTTGAAGTGTTCCCGATACGACGACATAGCCACCATGCTCTCCTGCCCCTGGTCCCAAATCAATAATCCAATCTGCCAGCCTTATTGTTTCTTCATCATGTTCAACCACTATAACGGTATTGCCCAAATCTCTCAATTTAATAAGGGTAT
>JACIWY010001015.1 GCA_014360745.1 Chloroflexota bacterium | reverse complement strand
TAGTAATATCGTAGTAGCAGGTAGCGACACCGAAGAGGGCAACATCCTTCTGGGTTCCGTTTTTTGCGGCGCATTTCTTATAGTTCTCTATCGCTTTATCGTATTGACCATTGTCCTCATAGAGAAGTCCGAGGGCGAAATAAGCCATTTCGGTATCGGGAAAACGATTGGCGATTTCCTGAAGTATTGTTTCCTTTTGTTTTTTGGCGTTCTCATCTCCCGTTTCAAGATAAATCGCCCTGTATCGCCAGGCGATATCAAGGAGAGCCTTGCTGGCATTCTCATCATTCGGATACTTTTGGGCGAACTCCTGATAAATCTTTATCGCCTCCTCGTTCTTCCCTGCCTTCGCATACATATCACCAGCCCTCAACAATGCCTCCTTAGCGCTTTCACTATTGGGATATTCATCCGCTACCTTCTTGAAGGTCTCAGCTGATTTAACATAATCCTTCTTGTCTGAATACCGCCAAGCGATGCTTAACAAGGCTGTCGGCACTTGCGAATCATTCGGATATCTCTTGATGAATTCCTGATAAACAGCTATTGCATCA
>JACIWY010001014.1 GCA_014360745.1 Chloroflexota bacterium | reverse complement strand
CAACGTGGCCGCTGCGGTGGGTCCCGATCTCACCTACGTCAAGGTGAACAATCGCGGCCACATTTTGTACCTCTCCAAAGGCACGCTGTCTATGCTTCGCGGAGAGTACCAGGTGCTCAAAGAGCTCAAGGGGCGGGATATGGTCGGCTGGACCTACGATGGCCCCTTTGATGATCTGCCCGCTGCTCAAGAAATAGGGGGGCATACCCAGTTGCAAGAGCTGACTCGCGGCGTCGAGCAAAGCGCCGCCGCAGCGCATCAAGTGATCGCCTGGGACGCCGTGGGCGAGGAAGAGGGCACCGGTATCGTACACATCGCCCCAGGATGCGGCGCCGAGGACTTTCAATTGGGCAAGGAATATCACCTACCCCTTATTGCCCCGCTCGACGAGGAAGGCCATTTCGTGCAGGGCTTTGCTTGGCTGAGCGGGATGCATGTCTCCGAGGTGGCTGAGCCGATCTTTCGTGATCTGGAGCGCAAAGGCCTGCTCTATCATGTGGAACGTTACTCTCACCGCTACCCCATCTGTTGGCGCTGCAAGACAGAACTGGTCTT
>JACIWY010001013.1 GCA_014360745.1 Chloroflexota bacterium | reverse complement strand
ACATCTCGTTATGGTTATCCAGTCCAGAGGTCCGATAGTGGTTTGGGGCAAGGGCAAGGCGCAGGATGGGATCACACCTTCAGCCAATCGGAGATAAATTACTACTTTGAAGCAACGGCTGATTTAAGACCATTTGATATGGATAGAGATGGCAATATGAATTATAGTTGGTGGCATCAGTATGACCCAAATACTGGGCAAGCTATTGGAGCGAATAGACCAAGCGAACCGATTGGCAACGATAGATATGACTATACAAGATTCTACACTGTCACATCTACATCCTGTAATTATATACTTTACCGCGTTTTAACCAATGCCCTCGTTCCTGAGCAGGTTCCCGGTTGGACACCGTTCCGTATGTGGAACTATCCAATCCTATCGCAGGGAGGTTACACCTACGGCTACACGGGTTGGAAATACGGAAACGAGAAATACAAGGACCACGACCCATTGGAACCGCTCTCCCAATCGCAATTGGTGCAAATAACTACCAATCCATTAGAGGTGTGGGTGCCGGAAAAGATTGCTGGTGACTCACCGGATGGCAAATTG
>JACIWY010001012.1 GCA_014360745.1 Chloroflexota bacterium | reverse complement strand
AAGGTTATATGTGCTTTAAGCGGTGGTGTTGACTCGGCAGTCACCGCAATGCTCGTTCATAAGGTTGTGGGGGATGACCTCGTTTGCATATTCGTGAATCATGGTCTTTTGCGAAAGGGCGAGGCAGAGGATGTGCTACGAACATTTAAGGAGAATTTTAGGATGAATTTGATATATGTTGACGGAGAGAAGAGATTTTTTGAGAGGTTGAAAGGAGTGACAGACCCCGAGATCAAGAGGCGGGTCATTGGGGAGGAGTTCGTTAGGATATTTGAGGAGGAGGCAAGCAAACTGGAGGATGTCCGCTATCTTGCCCAAGGGACACTTTACCCGGATGTTATTGAGAGTGGGACGGAGAGAGCAGCGAGAATAAAGACGCATCATAATGTCGGGGGATTACCCTTACGGATGAAGTTGAAGCTTGTGGAGCCTTTACGATACCTCTTCAAGGACGAGGTTCGCCAGATAGGCGAAGAGCTTGGTTTAAGCTCGGAGATAATCTGGCGACATCCTTTCCCTGGACCAGGGCTCGCTATCAGAATTATTGGGGAGGTAAC
>JACIWY010001011.1 GCA_014360745.1 Chloroflexota bacterium | reverse complement strand
GATGACAAGATAGAGTGTGATAGCGTGAGGAACGCCGTCCGGTGGCGGGCGGGCGGCAAGGTGGCAAAAAGGCTTGATAAAAAGGCTTGATAAAAAGGTAGGGTAGCTGGTAGCAGACATTGAGGCCTAGATTTCCACGATGAGCAGCGGGCAGAAGAATTCATGAAGACCAGCGCAAAACGGGCCAGCCCACGTGTGAAGAGTGTGCCGCGGGCCACGCGGTCCAAGGCTGTGTCAGCTCCAAAACCTGCGCCAAAGGTCACGGAGGAACGGCTGATGCACGCCTTGGCGTTCGTGACCGAGGACGTGGCACCCCCCGTCCAAGCCGCGCTCAACGCAGCCGGTTTCGAGGTGGCCCCCCTGCGCAAAGAGGCCATTGCAAAGGCGCTAGCCGCCGCAAAATCGCCCTGTGCCGTGGTGTGGAGCGATCCGGCCAATTGTCTTGCCACCGCCATCAAAGAGGGCACCGATATTGCTCAGGCAATTGAGGGATGGCGAGAGCGAGCTGACGACGTCCTGGCGCTTATGGCGAGAGCGGGCCGAGGACGTGCTGGCGCC
>JACIWY010001010.1 GCA_014360745.1 Chloroflexota bacterium | reverse complement strand
GGGCACCGAGACGTTGCCCATTTTGCGGTGGAGCACCGAGCCCATGATGGCCTTGGCAAAGATATGAAAGAGGTCGGTACCCACGGCCAGGATACCTTTCACCCCAGCGCTCATGAGCGCCGGGGCGATGATGAAGCCGCCGCCGGCGCCGATACAGCCGGAGATGAGCCCTGCGCCCATGCCCACGGCGATGGACACCAAAAAGATGAACAGGCTATAGTACGACGGCCCATACGCCTCTTTGCCGCCGATGAACCCTGGAAGGGCTTGGCTGACTTCCTCGGCAAAGGCCACGCTGCCCACGATCACCGGCACCAAGAGCAGCCCCAACAGGGCCAGACGCCGACGATCCCCCATGATGACGCGGGCATTGTCCAGCTCCCACCGGGCGAAACTTCGCGATCCCTCCACCATCAGTTTTCCAAAATCCCGAAAAAATCCCATGTCGTCCTCCTTTGCTGTTTGGGCGAAAACCGCCACGTGCCTCCCTTGGGCGTCTTCCTAGTCCTGACGGCAGCTCTGGGCCGCCAGCCGGGCGTCGAGGATCTTCTCCTCATGCT
>JACIWY010001009.1 GCA_014360745.1 Chloroflexota bacterium | reverse complement strand
TCCCAAGCCGGTGCGTACGGCCCTCGGTTCCGTGTTCAACAACATTTACGCCGAGGGGTATCCCCCCACGCGCATGAGCAAGGACGATGAAGATGTTCTGCTCGATTTCGACTGGGAGCTGGCCAATTACCGCCGCTATGCGGACCGACGCTTCTATAAAGGTGCCGATTACGTGAACTTTATCGAGTGTCTGGCCCAGCGGCGGGCGGCGCACCTGTTCGCCACCGATGCGGTGCCGGCGGACCAGATTCATGTCAACGTCCAGGCCCTCTCCGGCGCGGCCGCCAACCTGGCGGTGCTCGAGACACTGATGCAGCCGGGCGATGTGCTGATGGGCATGGACCTGTTCCAGGGTGGCCATCTGACCCACGGCTCGGAGTTCAACTTCTCCGGCAAGCGCTATCGGGTGGTCTCGTACGGGGTGAGCAAGCGTACCGAGAAGCTGGACTATGACGAGATTATGGAGCTGGCCAAGGCCCATCGCCCCAAGGTCATCATCGCCGGCTACACCTCCTACCCCTGGGCGCCCGATTGGAAGAAGTTCCGCGAGATTGCCGATGCG
>JACIWY010000101.1 GCA_014360745.1 Chloroflexota bacterium | reverse complement strand
GGCTCACTGCCGGAAGAGGTAACCGTGCTGCACCCCGTCGGCACCACCATCAGGACGACGAGCAGTGCAAAGAGGATAACACGCAGTTTTGGCAACATTGACATACTCCCTGCCTTATGATCCGCAATCGAACGCTCAACACCGAGGTTCGTTGCTGCCATATAGTAACAATCTATTCTTCTTCAGGTTCAATAATGACGGTCACCGTGGTGCTGATATCAGGATGAAGCTGCACCTGCACCTTGCTTTTACCAAGCTCTTTGAGGGGCTCTTCGAGCATGACCTTACGCCGATCCACTTGGATACCCGTCTGTTCGCTCAGCCGCTCGGCGATGTCGGCCTTGGTGATCGAGCCGTAGAGGCGGCCCGATTCGCCCGCTCTGGCCTTGAAGACCAGCTCGATGTTGTGCAACCGTTCGGCCTGGGCGGCGGCTTGTTCTTGCTCATGCCGTTCGCGGCGATCCTCGGCGGCGGCCGCCTCGGCCGCTTGTCGGCGGGCAGAAGGGGTCGCGGGAGCGGCCAACCCGCGAGGGATCAAATAGTTCCGGGCATAACCATCCGCCACTTCGCGAATTTCACCGGTTCGCCCCAATCGTTTCACATCCTTGAGCAAGACAACTTGCATACTCTTTTACTTCCTCGCTAACTTGGGATGCATCTGATATGATACACTGTAGGTGAAAAAATTCCAAACCCCCGCGTCGGGCGACTTTCGACCCTGGCCTATTTCTCGACGCGCAAGCCTTTTGTATAATGCACGCTTGATCTCGCATTCTGACCAGGGGGAAGCAGACATATGACGTCGAATCGATCTCAAGGAAGAGACGGCCCTAAACGGCCGTTGCGCAGTGCCCGTTTGACCAAAGGCATCACCCGCGCCACCCATCGATCGCTTTTTTACGCCATGGGCTGGCAACCCAGACATCTCGACCAACCGCTGGTGGGGGTAGTCAATTCGTTTAACGAGCTGGTCCCCGGGCATGTACATTTGCAGACGCTGTGCCAGGCCATCAAGATGGGCGTGGCCGAGGCGGGGGGCACACCGCTGGAATTTCCCTCCATCGCCGTGTGCGATGGGTTGGCCACCGGTCTGGAAGGGATGAAGATGCCGATGCCCAGCCGCGAGTTGATCGCCGACTCGATCGAGTTGATGGTCACCGCCCATGCGCTGGATGCCCTGGTGCTGCTGACCAATTGCGACAAAATCACCCCCGGCATGTTGATGGCCGCGGCCCGGCTTAATATCCCGGCCATCATGGTCACCGGCGGGCCGATGGACACCGGCTGTTTTCGCGGGAAGCCGGCCTGTTACACCGATCTCATGGAGGCCGAAGCCTCGGTGATCCATGGGCGTATGAGCGAGGAGGAATTGGCCGAATTCGAGCGCACGGCGAACCCCGGCCCCGGCTCTTGCGCGATGATGGGCACGGCCAACACCATGGCCATCCTGGCCGAGGCGCTGGGTATGACGTTGACGGACAGCGCCATGACGCCGGCTTTTTTCGGCGCGCGGGTGGCGTTGGCCCGTGAGACGGGGCGCCAGATCGTCGCCTTGCATCAAGAGGGGATCTTGCCTCGCGATATCTTGACCGAGGAAGCTTTTGAAAACGCCCTGGCCGTGGATATGGCCATCGGCGGCTCGACCAACACGGCCCTGCATTTACCGGCCATCGCTCATGAGGCGGGCCTCGAGCTGCCCCTAGAGCGCTTTGCCGAGATGGCCGAACGAGTGCCCCATCTCACTCTGCTCAAACCGGCCGGCCGACACTTTGCCCGTGACCTGTACGACGCCGGAGGCATCGCCGCTTTGATGAACGAGTTGGCCCGCCATGGGCGTATCCACACCGGTTGCATGACGGTGACGGGGCGCACCATAGGCGAGAACATTGCCGGGCGCGAAATTCGCAACCACGAGGTGATCCACCCCTTTACGGCGCCCATCCATCCCCAAGGAGGGATTGCGGTGCTTAAGGGCAATTTGGCTCCCGAAGGCGCCGTGGTCAAACGCGCGGCGGTCGCTCCGGAGATGCTGGTGCACACCGGCCCGGCGCGGGTTTTCGATAACGAAGAAGAGGCACTGGCGGCGATCCTCGGCGGCCAAGTACGGGCTGGCGATGTGGTGGTGATCCGCTACGAAGGCCCCAAGGGTGGGCCGGGCATGCGCGAGATGCTAATGCCTACCTCAGCCATCATCGGCATGGGGCTGGGCCGTTCCACGGCGTTGATTACGGACGGGCGTTTCTCCGGCGCCACCCAAGGCGCCTGCGTTGGCCATGTGACCCCCGAGGCATACCTGGGCGGGCCCATCGCCTTGGTGCAGGAGGGGGATCAGATTACCATCGACATCCCCGCTGGCTTGTTGACTCTCCATGTTTCGGGGGAAGAATTGGCCAGGCGCAAGGAGCGTTGGGCGTTGCCCGAAAGCACGCGCCTGCCTGTGGGGTCGTTGCTAGAGCGGTATCGACGCAGCGTGGGGCCGGCCACGCGCGGCGCGGTGTTGGAATAGGCGCGTTCCATAACAATATCTCGGGAGGCGAGGCGATGACAACGTATCGAGAACCTGCGCGCGAGATCCCCGTGGCCCGCGATGTCGATGTGGTCGTCGTCGGGGGCGGGCCGGCCGGGTTGGCGGCGGCCATTGCCTCGGCGCGCGTCGGGGCGCGGACGGTCCTGGTCGAGCAGTTCGGCTACCTGGGCGGCACGGCGACGGCTTCGCTTATGGCTTGCATCAACGGCTTTCGCAACCAGGTCGAGCCGGATAGTACTCAGGTGGTGCGAGGCATCGCCGAGGAGATCGTGCTGGCGCTCAAAGAGATGGACGGCCTGGGCAAAAGCCCTTATCCTCAAAAGGCGTATCCGACATTGCCCGGCCAGCTCGAATATTCGTACGCCATCGACACGGAAAAGTTCAAATACGTCACGCTCAAGATGGCCGTGGAAGCAGGCGTCGATATCCTTTTCCACACCTACTTTTGTCTACCGATCCTGGAGGGCGAGGCCGTCTGTGGCGTGATCGTCGAGAACAAGTCGGGGCGCCAGGCGTTGCGGGCCAAGGTCGTGGTGGATGCCAGCGGCGACGCCGATGTGGCCGCGCGTTCGGGCGTGCCTTTCTGGCAAGTCCGCGGCGATGAGGCGCCGAGGCTCACCGATGCGTTGATGGTGCGCATCGAGTTTGGCGAGACCCGCCCGGAAAAGCCTCACGCCTGCGATTTTGGGCGCAACGCCGTGGTGTGGGGGCCGAGGGTCGGGCCCATCGATGGCACCGACGCCGACCAGCTCTCCAAGGCCGAGAGCGACGCTCGCCTGCGCGTGTTTCAGGACTTGGCCGAAAAGCAGGCTCAGGAGCCGGCCTTGGCCGGCGCGCGCGTCATCGAGACCCCGCCGCTGCTCGGCATCCGCCAGACACGCTTCATCGAAGGGGAGTACAAGCTCACCGCCGAGGATGCCATCGCGGGACGCCGCTTCGCGGATGTGGTGGCCATCTCCCCTTGCCCCATTATTCATTTCTACGGCTACCGGCGCTACCTGGAACATGAGGGTTATGACATCCCCTATCGCTGCTTGGTGCCCAAGAAGATAGATGGCTTGCTCGTCGCCGGGCGGTGCATCTCCAGCGAACAGCAGCCGTATGAATCGCATCGCGCCATGGTGCCCATCATGGCCATCGGCCAGGCGGCGGGCGTGGCCGCCGCGCTCTGTGCCCAGTCGGGCAGCCAACCTCGAACGCTGGACGTCTCCTTGTTGCAGGAAACGCTCCTGGCTCAGGGCGCCGAATTGCGCAAGAGGTAGGCGCAAACGCAGGGGGCACCTCAAGGCTCTGAGGTGCTCCTTGACGAGAGGCGTGTCTTATGTTAACGTTGGCTGCGCCTTGTACATGGACGTGGAGCACGGGGTCCTTTTGTACCTTGGCGGACGGGGACGTTCGTGCTCTCCCGATATCGTTCGGGAGAGGGTTTGAGTTGGGGCGCGGGGCTCTGCCCCGCATTTTCGGCGAACGGCCAAATGTGCATTCTTGCCGTCCGCGCCACGGTGTCGTTCAAAGGAGACCAGGCGATGGAAGCCGATAAATTTGCCCGGCAAGGGCCTATGCAGCCGCTCTATAGCGGCAAGCCCCCTTTTCAGCAACTCGTCGAGAATGCCCGCGATATGATCTATTACTTGCAGCTCAGGCCGGAGCGGCGTTTCATCTATGTGAACCCCGCCGCTGCGCGTATCACCGGCTATAGCCCCGCGCAATATTATGCCAAGCCGGATCTCTTGTCTTCGATCGTTCACCCCGCCGACTGGCAGCGATTTCGAGCCATGCTCGATGGAGAGATCGCAGAGGAACACCCCCTATTGATGCGCTGGAGGCGCTCCGATGGGACGACGGCCCTGGTGGAACAACAGAGCGTCTTGCATCGTGATCAGGAGGGCCATGTGGTGGCCTTGGAAGGAGTCGTTCGCGAAGTCGTCGAACGCGCCTGGCTGGCGGAGGATCGCTTGAGCTTGGAGACGATGGATGCCATCGCTCGACTGGCTGGGGCGGTTGCCCATGACATCAACAACCAGCTTACGGTGATGAATCTGCACGCCGAGATCCTCTTGCAAGACCTGGAAGCCGAGGATCCCCGGCGTGAAAACGTGCAAGAGATCCTCCAGGCCGGCCTGGAGACCTCCGAGCTGATCGACCAGTTGTTGGCCGTCGGCGGCCGCCAGGTTGCCGATTTGCGCGTTGTCGATCTCGGTGAATTGTTGGCCGAGGCTGCCGAGGCGATGCAGCATATCGTGGGCGAGGCGATCCGCGTGCAGACGCAGATCGCGTCCGAGCTTGGACACGTTCGCGTGGACCCGGAGCGCCTGGAACGCGCCCTCTACGATCTGGCCAGGCATGCCCGCGATACCATGCCTAACGGCGGAGAATTGACCTTGTCGGCGGCGAATATATTTTTGGAGCAAGACATTGCCGCTCAAGCGCGCAAGATCGATGTGCGCGCGCCGGAGCGCTATGTAGAGATCACGCTGCGCGATACGGGGGTGGGAATCTCCCGGCGCACAAAGGAACACCTCTTTGAGCCGTTCTTTACCGCCCAAGAACTGGGAGATAAAACGGGGTTGCGGCTGGCGACCGTGTACGGCACCGTTCGCCAGTTCGGCGGCCTGATCGACGTGGAAAGCGAGCCGGGCCAGGGCAGCGCCTTCCGCATTCTGTTACCCAGCGTGTCGGAGGAGCCACAGGCCAGGCCGAGGCGGGCGAGCGAGGAGCCGATCGGGGGCACGGAGACGATCCTCATCGTCGAGGATCAAGAAAGTGTACGCCAGCTTGCCGAATTGATTTTGCGGGGGTTGGGCTATGAAGTGCTCACCGCTGCAACAGGTGCCGAGGCAGTGCAGGTTTGCCATTCGCACGCCCAGCCGATCGACCTTTTGCTGGTAGATGTCGTCATGCCCGAAATGAGCGGCGTGGAGCTGGTCGAATTGCTCGGCCAGATGGGCTTCCATCCCCGTGTATTGTTTACCTCCGGCTACTCCGACGGGGCGATCAGCCGTTACGGCATTCTGGAGCCGGACATCGAATTTCTGGAAAAACCCTTCTCGGCTGCCCAGTTGGCGATGCGCGTCCGCGACGTGTTAGACGCCCCCGCAAAAGGCAAGGCCGAGGAGCCGCGAGAGGGGGATTCGGCAGAGGAGTGAGGGCATGGGCTCGAACGCCAAAGGCTCTTTGGCCCACGTTTTGGTAGTAGACGACCATCGCGGCGTCGCGCGGGCGCTCACCATGGTGTTGGAGAGGGCCGGGTATCGCGTCAGCGCGGCCTACGACGGGATGGAAGGGTTGCAAAAGGCGGTAGCCGAGAGGCCCGATCTCGTCATCCTGGACATCGATATGCCCATTCTGGACGGTTACGAAGTGGCCCGTCGCCTTATCAGCTATCCGGAGACGGCCCATATCCCGATTATCATGCTCACCGTCAAGGGGCGAACCGAACACATCGGCCCGGGCCAAGATGAGGAATTGGATCGGCGCGTTCGCGAGCGAATATTGGGCTACGAATCCGGTGCGGTCGAATTTCTCAGCAAACCGGTCACTGCTGCACGATTGCTAGAGGCGGTCCGCGCGGTGCTCGCGGTGTTGGGCGAGGAGTAGGCACCTTTCACATAGCGGGCAATAACGGGGCTTTTGGGGCCCTCCTGGGGCAAGGGGTATAATGAAACGACAATCATCTCTTTCAGGAGTGCGTCGTGGATCCTTTCTCCATTTTGGTTTTGGCCATCGGCCTGGGCATGGATTCGTTCACCGTATCGGTATGCGGGGGCATGACCATGCAGCCAGTGCGCATGCGCCATGCCTTGCGCGTGGCGCTCTTTTTCGGCGGCTTTCAGGCGCTCATGCCGCTGTTGGGCTGGCTAGGTGGGTTGGGCTTTCGCCAACTGATCACCAGCTATGACCATTGGGTGGCCTTTGGGCTCCTGGCCCTCATCGGTGGCAAGATGATCTATGAGGCGCTCAAAGAGGGAGATACTTGCGAACCCCTCGATGTCACCCGCGTCCCCCTACTGTTCACTTTGGCGGTGGCCACTAGCATCGATGCCCTGGCCGTAGGGCTGAGTTTTGCCTTTCTCGATGTCGCCATCGCCCTGCCACTGGCGGCCATCGGCACCATCACCGGGGCCATGTCGCTCGTGGGTGTCTATTTGGGCAAGAGTTGTGGCGCATTGTTACAAAGCAAGGTACAAACGATCGGCGGCCTGATCCTGATCGGCATCGGATGCAAGATCTTGATCCAAGATTTGATCGCCGGCGGAGATGTCATAGCACACACCCTCGCCGGCGCTTTAGCCCTCTTGCCGTTCTGAACTGCGTTTGCGCTTCAGAGAGCTGCCGCAGCCACTGCGTTGGAGCAGCGGCCCAAGAGGCGGCGGCTGTTGGCGCTGGGCTCTGTGGTAAAGAGAGCGCAGGCCAGCTCGCGCGCCGGGTCGGCCCAAACGACGGTTCCGGTGGCCCCGCTATGACCAAAGGCCAGGGGCGATAGCAGGTCACCGAAGGTCGAACCGAAGGGGAATCTCCGCCAGCCCAGCCCCCAAGACTGCACCTTGCGCTCCGCAGGGGGCAACTCCGGCATGGCGCCAGTCTGATCGCGAACCATGGCCTCGGCCGTCGCTCGCCCCAACACCTGCACGCCGGCAAAACGCCCGCCGTTGAGGAACATTTGCAAAAAGCGCCAGATATCGCTCACGGTGGAGAACATCCCGCCCCATGGCGCGCCCAAACCCCACCAATAGGGCGTATTCCAGCCCCAGTCGGTGCCGCGCATCTCCTCAGGGACGTTCACATGGGCGATCCGTTCGGTGTTTAACGGGCCCACCCCTAGCGAGGTATCGCTCATGCTCAATGGCGCGAACAACTCTTGGCGAAGGAACTCGGGGAAGGGCATGCCGGCGATCCGTTCGGCGATCTGGGCCAAGATCAGAATGCCCATGCTCTGATATTGGATGCGCGTGCCTGGCTCAAATTCGAGGGCCAGGCGGCAGACGCGCCGGGCGAATTCGCTCAGTGGGGCATGCTCGCGACGCAGGTCATAGTTCTCCGGCAGCATGTCGGGCAAACCGGAGGTGTGGGTCATCAAGTGGCGCACGAGCACGCCCTCTTTGCCGTTCTCGGCAAATTCGGGGATATGGGCGCACACCGGGTCATCGAGGGTGAGCTGGCCGCGCTCGACCAACAGCATCGCCCCGGCAACGGCGACCGGTTTGGTCACCGAGGCGACGAGAAAGATCGTGTCGGGCCGGGCCGCCGGCGACGCGCCATCGAGGCGCAGCCGGCCAAAGGCTCGGGCCGGCAGGGCCACGCCGTGTCGCGCGACGAGCAACGCCGCGGCCGGGAGCTCGCCGCGCTCCACAGCTACGGCGAGCAAACGATAGGCCCTCTCGAGACGCTCTGTCGATAAGCCAATGCTTTCGGGCAAAGAGGTGTCGGACATAAGCTGTTCCTCTCTTTCTCTGCTCGACGCAGGTACATGACCTGGCCTGACGGGTTAGCTCCCGGCGCGCTCATGGGCGCACGACGGTGCCATCGGCGCGGCGATCCTCGGCCATATAGCGCGGGGCGTCGACTTGCTCCCTCTCCAGCAGCGCCGCCGCCTTGGTCTCATCGATGTCGATGCCCAGGCCAGGCCGATCGTTAGGGTAGAGATAGCCCGCCTCTTGTACCGCGTGCCCGGGAAAGACCTCGTATTCCTCTGGGCGAAAATGGTTCTCCTCCTGGATGCCGAAATTCCAAATGCTCATGTCGATGTGCACGGCGGCCATTTGGTTCACCGGATCATTGTCGCCACCCTCCTGGAAGGCGGTGTGCACGCCATACCATTCACACAGCGTGGCGACCTTTTTGGCGCGGGTGATGCCCCCGACTTTGGAGACGCGCACGCGGATAAAGTCGATAAGGCGTTCTTGGATCAGCGGGGTCCACTCGTGAGGGTTGACGAACAGCTCGCCCATGGCCTGGGGCGTGGTGCACTGTTGGCGCATCAGCCGATACCAGCCCACCTCTTCGGGCGGCAGGGCATCCTCGAGGAAAAAGAGACGATGGGGCTCCAGCAGCTTGGCCAACGTCACGGCGTTGTGTGGGCGCAGGTGCTCATGAACATCGTGGGTGAACTTGGGGCCGAAACCAAACTCTTGGCGCAGTTCATCGAACATGGCGGGGATATTCTCCAAATAGGCCTCGTCGTCGAACACGCGACGGGCAGGCCAGGCGTTTTGGGGCCTGTGCGCCTTGTCGGCCTCCAGAAAACCGCCGCCACCGTAGGCGCCGAGTTGGCAGCGGATATAGTCCCAGCCTTCCTCGAGGTAGCGTCGCACATCATCCTTGAGCTCGGCGAGATCGCGCCCCGCGGCATGGGCGTAGCAGGGCACGGCTGCGCGACAGGGGCCGCCCAAGAGTTGGTAAACCGGCAGGCCGGCCTCTTTGCCCTTGATATCCCACAGCGCCATGTCGATCCCGCCCAGCGCCGTGCTCAAAATGGAGCCGTTGCGCCAATAACCACTGGTGAACACCGATTGCCAGATGTCCTCGATGTGGCCGGCTTCGCGGCCGATGAGCCGTGGCGCCAGCTTGTTGATGGCTGCAATGACGGCGTCGGCATGGTAGTAATCGCTGGCCGAGCCGATGCCGTACAGCCCCGGCTGGTCGGTGAGCATCTTGACGATGACCCATGTGCCGTTGCTACGGGTGCGGATGGGGCGGATCTCTTGAATTTTGGCCATATGACCTCCTGCTTCTGATGTCTTTTGTGCCTTCCCACAGATATTATGGAAAGCTTGCCTTTTCTCGATATTGGGTTTTTGTCCCCTTATATTTCGGCTTGCTGGGGATCGTGGATGCAACATAGCGAGAGCAATAGGCAAAGGGCGAAGATGATCGCCGTTAACACCCACGGCATCATCGGGCTAAGGGCGTATAGATATCCCGCTCCTAGTGAGGCGACGAAAACCGGCAGGGTGACCAAGAAGCCCATGCCGGGCCCACCCGTGCCCCCGCCCGTGGCTCCCACCATGACCGTTCCGCGCCCCAAAGCGGCCATGACCCGCCCGCGCATGTCGCGGGGCACGGTATCGGCCAGTAACGCCGCCGTGGCTGGCAGGAAAAAGGCGTTGGACAAGGCAACGATCATACGAATAACCAACACGGAGGTAAATCCGCCGGCCAGGATGAATATCGGCACGCTGAATAGGGCCAGGGCGAGAGAGAGGACCATGAAGCGCGTTCGCCCCCAATGGTCCACCAACATCCCGGCAGGGATACCAACGGCATTGCGCAGCGCCGTCTCGATAAAGAGGATCAGGCCCCATTCGGTCGTCGCCAGCCCAATATGCTCCACCGCATAGACGATCCAAAAAGGCCCGGTGATGGCGTTGGAGACAAAGCTCAAAACGATGACCCCGGCCAATGCCTTGAGCGGACGGGGCAAGCCGCGCAATAAAGCCGGAATGCAGCAATAGGCGTCCTTGAGGATGTGCCATATCTCGCCGAGTTGGAGGTTATTGCCCTCCCGAGTCGAGGTTTCGTTCAGGAAGCGTATATTGATCAACGCCGAGAGGATGTAGGCCAGGCTGAGAAAGCCGTAGAGGTAGCGCATGCCGACGGGCACATCCAGCGCCTTGATCGCCAAGCCGGCTACATAGGGGGCCAACATGGAGG
>JACIWY010001008.1 GCA_014360745.1 Chloroflexota bacterium | reverse complement strand
CGGCCATGCATTTGCCCCTTACTTCCGGGGGCATCGAACGGCAAATTTGGCCCAATATCATGTTGGGCAAGCCGGAACGCGATCGAGATATCGAGCAGGTCTGCAAGTGCATCGAGGCGGCCGCCGAGGCCGGGATACCCACCCTCTTGTACAATTTGGCCATTTTGCCCGTGGTGCGCACGCCTTATCGTACGCCCGGCCGCGGAGGCGTCACCTACAGCCATTTCGATTATGAGGAGCTCAAAGACGATCCGCCGCTGCCCTATGCGCCGGTGACGGCGGACGAGGCCTGGGAGCGCATCGAGTATTTCATCGAGCGGGTGATCCCGGTGGCGGAAGAGTTTGGTGTGCGTTTGGGCTGTCATCAGCACGATCCGGGTATGCCCCCTGGCAAGGGGTATCGGGGCATCGAACGGGTGTTGGGCAGCATCGAGGGGGTCAAACGTTTCATCAGCCTCAGCGACAGCCCTTACCATGGGCTCAATTTCTGTCAGGGCACCATCTCTGAGATGTGCACCGACCCCCAGCAGGTGTACGATGCCATTCGTTACTTTGGCGAGCG
>JACIWY010001007.1 GCA_014360745.1 Chloroflexota bacterium | reverse complement strand
CGCTCCGGTGTATTCGCCGCCCACCGAGAAGCCCTGGGCCATCTTCGCCAGCAACAACAGGATCGGCGCCCAGATGCCGATCGAGGCGTAGGACGGTATCAGGCCGATGGCAAAGGTGCTGAGCGACATGATGACGATGGTCGCGGCGAGGATTTTCTGTCGTCCGAATTTGTCACCCAGGGCGCCGAAGAACAGGCCACCCAAGGGACGGATCAGGAACGGCACGGAGAAGGTGGCCAGGGCGGCGATCATCTGCACGCCGGGGCTGGCGTTGGGGAAGAACACCTTGCCCAGGGCGTAGGCGACGAAGCCATAGACGCCAAAGTCGAACCATTCCATGGCGTTGCCCAGCGCAGCGGCGGTGATCGCCTTGCGCATCTTGGCATCGTCGACGATGGTGATATCTTTCAAGCCGATGGGCTTGACGGTTTTCTTGCGTGATTTCATCCCAGTGTCCCTGTAGCTGTGGCTCCTTGGCATCAGATACACAGGGACACTAAATAATTCCACGCTCAACGATTTCTCGCGTGTTTTTTGCCGTCAGATGCCTTCGCGTGCAAGGTCC
>JACIWY010001006.1 GCA_014360745.1 Chloroflexota bacterium | reverse complement strand
AGAATCGTCGGTTATAAGCTCAGTCCCCTCCTTTGGGATAAGCTTGGCTTCAAAACGCTCTCCGCTGGCAGAGTGCAATCCGTCGCCCTGCGTCTCGTCTGCGAAAGGGAAAGGGAAATCCAGGCTTTCGTCCTCGAGGAATACTGGACAATTACTGCCACCCTAACTTCCAAAAGGGAATACTTCCCCTTTGATGCCCTTCTCATAAGCAAAGGTGGGGAAAAGATAAACATCCCCAATGAGGAAGAAGCAAATCGCATACTTCAGGCTCTTGAAGGGGCTGAATATAAAGTTCTCAAAATAAAGAAGCAGGAGAGAAGGCGCAACCCACCTCCTCCCTTCATAACCTCAACTCTGCAACAGGAAGCATCAAATCGCCTGGGCTTTACCCCTGCCCGCACTATGCGCATCGCCCAACAGCTCTATGAGGGAATAGAAATAGACGAGGGAACCGTCGGTCTAATCACTTATATGCGCACCGATTCGGTGAGGATAGCTGAGAGCGCGCTTGAGGAGGCAAGGGAATTCCTCAAACAAACCTATGGGGACGAGTTTCTCCCTCCTG
>JACIWY010001005.1 GCA_014360745.1 Chloroflexota bacterium | reverse complement strand
GGCGGGATCGGTGTGCTCCTTGAAGGAGCCGGAGATGACACCTACGAATTCGACTATTTCGGCCAGGGTGGCGGTTACTGGCTCGCCATCGGTTTCGCTCGCGATTTTGCCGGTAATGACCGCCGACTGGGAGCCACCTTGAAAGCCTATGACGGCTCCGCCCGAACGCAGCAGCGATTTCAACGCTTTGGCAATGGTTGGGGATGCCACATGGGTGTGGGTGCGCTCATCGACGATGGAGGCGACGATGAGTACCACGGTTCCATCATGGGGACCGGGTTTGGTTGGGACCTCTCGGTGGGTTATCTGCTGGAGCTGGGCGGCGACGATCACTATCTCGCCCGAGTGGGGGGAGTTCAGGGGCAGGGCGCCCAGGCCAGCCTGGGGGTTCTCTATGACTTCGAAGGGGCCGATGAATACAGCGGCACAAGCCAGGGATATGCGTCGAGCGCCATCACCTACCACCCGTACCCGACTTGCGGCGGTAACTTCAGCTTTGTGGTGGACTACGGCGGGCTGGACGGTTACGGTTGCGGCGCGAAAAACAACGCAATCACCCGGCGAG
>JACIWY010001004.1 GCA_014360745.1 Chloroflexota bacterium | reverse complement strand
ATAGAAATTTCTGTTCGGTTTCCCGATTCCTGAGTTCAAGAACCTACTAGAGAACGAAAATTCTATTTCAACTCCCTATGAAGAGAGAAATATCACTCAACGAGATATTGTTGTGTAGCCATCCCTGTACCACCACTATACCATACTACCTTCCATATTCCGGAATCCTTCTTTAGAGGAATTGTAAAATGGAGAGTTTGCTTACCGAAGGGTGTATTTATATCAACTTCCGCCTTAACCTCAGCAGAATCGCCTTCACCGCCCGTCCTTTGAGTGCGAACCGCAACTATTTCAAGCTTGTAGCGGGAAAACTCCTCCGCAAAAGCCTCTTTCGTTATTGAATTACGACAATCATTCGTCAGCAATTCGAACATCCTCTCATAATCTCCATTCTTCCAATAGTTGAACCAGTACTCCGCGACTTTCTCGGGAAGGGGAACAAGGGAAATGACAGGGTTCTTCTCCACAGCGACGGAAAGGGGTTCATAACCATATGCATTAACAACCAATTCGCCCTCTAATTTGGGAACCCTTAATTTGAATCTACCATTTTCGTCCGTAGTAGCAC
>JACIWY010001003.1 GCA_014360745.1 Chloroflexota bacterium | reverse complement strand
TTTTGGAGTTTTGGGTAGGCATGTCACAGATGAGGATCGCTGCCCCGCCCGCAGGCGACCGGCCCTTTTTGAAATCGTCAGCTACCCATTCCCTGGAGAAACATCTATGCCACTTCCTGATACCGTCATCCGTCAAACCCATCTCCGCGCCCCGAAGGGCATCGTGTACGGACCCCCGGGCGTCGGCAAGACGTCGTTTGGCGCCTCGGCCGACCGGCCGATCATCGTCGATTGCGAGAACGGTGCGGCCCACGTGCAGTGCCACCGCACGCCGTATCTGGCCAGTTGGCCGGAGATGCAGCCTTGGCTCGATGGCCTGGCCGCCGGGGGCCACGAGTACCAGACCGTCGTGATCGACTCGATTGATTGGATGTTGCGGCGGATCGAGGAGCACGTGGCGGGCGTGGACGGCACGCCCACCGGCATGAAGCAGACCTTGAACCGCTCGCACGGCGGCTACGGCAACGGCCGACAGGTGCTCAAGAACCACGTCTACCAGTACCTGCTTCCGGTGCTGGATCGGCTGGTCAACGCGGGCGTGGCCGTGCTGCTCTTGGCCCATGCCGCC
>JACIWY010001002.1 GCA_014360745.1 Chloroflexota bacterium | reverse complement strand
TCTCCTGGATAGATCTCGGCGTTCCTTATATCATGGATGAGGAGATTTAACCTGCATATTGCGTAGATATCCTGGCTTTTCTCCTGACCATAGAGAAATAGCCGATTCGCCTCCTCCTTTCCATACTTCTCCTTCACAAACATATAGGATATAATGAGCATACCACCAGAGCCACAGGAAGGGTCATAGACCCTTTCCCCAGGCTTGGGGTCCAATATCTCCACCATCAACCTTATCAATTCTCGGGGTGTATATATTTCCCCTTCCTTTCCTTTTTCAGGTAGGAATCTGCTGAGGATATGTTCATAAGCATCGCCCAAGATATCCGGCGAGACCTCCTCACCACCAAGGTTGTATTGGTCAAAGAGCTGGATAAGTCTATGAAGGATAATCCTATTCTCCTCATTCCTTGCGAATTCAAGGAAATCAACCCTATTAATCACGCCATCTAAATCCTTATTGCGTTGGGCTATTTCATTTATCGCTAAGGCAAGCTTCGTGGGAAGTTTCTGAACATCCTTCGTTATCTCGTCCCAGAGGAGCTCTTCTGGGATATTGTAAGTATGGT
>JACIWY010001001.1 GCA_014360745.1 Chloroflexota bacterium | reverse complement strand
CCCATCCCGGTTAAGCTGACCAACAACATGGTAACGCGCAACCAAGCCGCGACCGCGGGCAGCGGGTTGTGGTTTGGGGGCGGAGTGGGCAACGCTACGTTGAAGCATAACACCATCGCCGACAACAGCGCAGGCGTGGGCCAGGGGATGTGGGTGGCCAAAGATTATGCTGTCACCGGCACCAACACCATCTTTGCCGGCCACTCGGCCGGCGTGTATGCCGACCAGGACGCCCGCGTGACGCTGGACAAAAGCCTCTGGCACAACAACGCCAAACAGTCCGACGGGCCCGGCACGGTCACCAAGACCAACAATCTCAGCGGAGATCCCAAGTTCGTAAACAGCGCCGCCGGCGATTATCATATCGGCCCGGGTTCGGCAGCCCTCGATCGAGCCGTCAACGCCAACGTCACCGACGACATCGACTTGCAGCAGCGCCCGCAGGATAGCGGCTACGATATCGGCGCCGACGAGTATGTCTATGTTCCGCCGCCTCCCACGCCCACGAGGACCCATTTGTATCTGCCGTTGAACATCAAGGATTAGGCCGTTCATCAGGTGGCGGGCTC
>JACIWY010001000.1 GCA_014360745.1 Chloroflexota bacterium | reverse complement strand
CCAAGCAACTCATCATCCAGATGGAGACGTCCCTGGGTATCAACGATAACCACATCGTAACCTTTCCGCTTTGCGAAATCTATGCCCGCCTTGGCTATCCCCAAAGGGTCCTTCTGCCCTGCATCGGCATATACATCGCAACCAACAGCCTTCCCCACCTTTTGCAATTGCTGGATTGCTGCGGGTCTCCTTACATCGGTAGCAATGAGAAGTGGCTTCTTCCCCTGCTTCTTCAACAGAATGGCAAGCTTACCAGCGGTAGTCGTTTTTCCACCACCCTGAAGCCCGAAAAGCATAATGGTTGTAGGAGGAGAAGAAGCATATCGCAATTCACCCCCATCCCCCAATATGTTTATCATCTCGTCCCTCACTATCTTTATCACCTGTTGGGCAGGAGTGAAGGAGGACATAACCTCCTCTCCCAACGCCCTTTGCCTCACCCTATCGAGAAATTCCTTGACGACCTTGTAATGAACATCCGCTTCAAGCAGGGAAAGCCTCACCTCCCGCAGGGCAGAATCTATATCCTGCGGACTGAGGCGAGCCTTACCTCTCAACTTATTAAAGATG
>JACIWY010000999.1 GCA_014360745.1 Chloroflexota bacterium | reverse complement strand
CCCCCCACAAAAATCCGGCAGCATCAACTCCAAGCCTACCTATTATAATGACAGGGGCATCTTGCGCCAAATGTGGCCCTTTGCAAGTGCTCATGGGGGTTTACGATTGATGCCAAGCATGCTATAATCTTTTGCGTCCGCGGGCCTAATGCTGTTCGATGAAACCCTGCGAGGTGGACGATGAACAAACTTTTACGATGCCATCTAGCGACTCTTGCGGCCGGAATGGCAATCTACGCAATGGTTAGGCCGGTCGCTGCGCAGCCCCCACGGCTCAGCGCCGTAGGCCAACCCGGGGTTTTCATTGACAGTGGGCAATTCTTCTCCCCTGAAAACAGCCAGGCCGTGGCGTTAGGAGATCTCGATAGCGATGGCGACCTCGACGCTTTCCTCGCGAACATCGGCCCCGACCGAGTTTGGCTCAACGATGGCTCCGGGCGTTTTGAAGCGACGGCGCAAGATTTAGGGGACGATTACAGCACCAGCGTCGCCCTCGGCGACCTGGATGACGATGGCGACCTCGATGCCGTGGTGGGGAATGCCTATGGTCAGCCCAACCGCGTCTGGCTCA
>JACIWY010000100.1 GCA_014360745.1 Chloroflexota bacterium | reverse complement strand
TGCGCCAGGGGGGTGATCTTTATCGCCAAATGGAAGCTGCCCATACGGACCTTTTGTCATCCATCTCCCAAACGCTTGGGCAGTCAGCAAGTGTCGTGTCGCCTCAGCAGGGTTAAGCTCAACCCCATCCAGTGTCCGGTGATCGTAGAATGTATCGTTCTTGCAGAGCTCGTGGAGTAGATTGCCAATGGGATTAGGGAGAATAGTGGGATGATCTGCCTGGAAAAACGGCCGCTGCTCATCAAACAGGTCAAAGCGATGCTGCCATCGCGTCAGATAGGCGTCCAGAGCGGCGCTATCCCAACGCTTCGACAGCCACAGCTCCCGCCACGCGTCGCGATCCTTTGGCCCGAACACCCGATGCAGCACGGCCAACAACAGTCGGTAGAGTGCCACCGTCACCAGCGGCGATTCACCACCCAGCTCTCGGTAGAGGTGCGCTTGCACCAGTGCGTCGCGCAAACTCAGCTCTTCGACGCTCCCGTCAAATGCGACGCAGGGAATCCACTTCTCGTCTACCAGGTTGAAGGAATAGGGCATTGGGCCTCCTTTGGTCATAGAAACAAGGCTTCCTTTTGGTCATTCTTTTAGTTCTTATTTCCCCTCCTTGTCAATCTGCAAGCCCATCGTACGACTGAGGCGCAGGGTATAGGAGGAAGGCACTCCTTCCACTTTACACTCCCCCTGAGTGAACACGGCCAGCCGGGCATGGCGGAGTAGGCTGTGGCGCCGCCATGCCTCGGGCGGGCGCTGATACGCCAGAGACGCAACCACGCCGCCATGCGTCACCTGTACTATATGCCGGGCCAGATCACGAGAAAGCGCCGCATCTGGGCGGCGGTCGATATCCACCACAGGCCCGCCTTCCGGCTCTAAGGTCAATCCATAGGCCTGTTGGTGCAGGCACACCAACGAGAGGCCCTCATCGCCCAATCGGGTGAGGGCGCGCATAGATTGGCGAACGTCCGGATTCTCCTCGGCATAGTCTGGGTTGCGCTGCTCGAATAGATCTTCATCATAAGGAGGCAGAACCAGCTTGGTTCTGGCGATCTGGCTGTGCTCGCGCCTGTGCTGTTCCCATCGCTCCTTAGCCCGCGCCAAAGATTGGGCCAAGCTGCCCTCAGCCTCCGGCTCCTCCTCCCCATACACCGCCTCGATCAGCTCTTGCGTCTGCGAAGGCAGGGCTAGCGCGGCGCGCCCTTGCAGCGCCAGCCAGGTGCGCAGCAAAAAGTAGGGCTCGTACACATAGGCGTCGCTGCCCCACTCCGGCAGGGCGTCGGCGTTCTCCGGCTCCACCAGCAGCAGACGGGGCGTGCTCAGGAGCACCGGGCGCTCGCGTCCAGCGTGGCGGTGCAGCCGGCCGGCGCGCTGCAGGAGCAGGTCCACCGGCGCCAGGTCGCTGATCATCAGGTCGAAATCGAGGTCGAGGCTCTGTTCGATCACCTGCGTGGCCACGACGACGCCCCGGCGCTGCTCCGGCGTGGAAGCCTTGCCGTAACGCTCGCGCACTTTATTCTCAATCCCTTCGCGCCAGGCGAGGGGGAAGCGGCTGTGAAAAAGGGTCAGGTCGTCCTCGGGCGCGAGCGCTGCCTCACGCAAGGCGCTGTAAACCTGCTGGGCGCGAGCCACGGTGTTGCACAACACGGCGGCGCAGCCCCCCTCGGCCAGTGCCTCACGCAGCGCCGCGACGAGCGGCTCGATGCCGTGAGCGAGCCAACCCAGCGCCAGGGTGCGGTCGGGCGGCGCGGGCAGAGGCTGGCAGTCGGCGCGCCCGCCGCAGGCCCACGTCACCGCGGGGTAGCGGATGGCGCTCAGGTCCAGATCGCCCGGCGCGCCATAGGCGCTGAGGAAGGCCCTTCGTGTGGAAGCGGGCAGCGTGGCCGAAAGCATGATCACCGAGCAGTTCTGGGCGCGCAGCCAGCCGAGCAGCCGCGCAAAGAGGGTGGACATGTAGGTGTCATAGGCGTGTACCTCGTCAAAGATGACCGTCTTGTGCGCCAGGCCGAACAGGCGCACGAAAAAGTGCCGCGTGAGCAGCACGCTAAGCAGCGCCTGATCCACCGTGCCCACGCCAAAGGGGGCCAGCAGGCTGCGTTTGCGCGGCAGGAACCAGGACATGGCATCGACGCCGTCTGCCGCCCCCTCGGACTTGTCCTCTACCTCGATGGTGATCTCGGCGGGCGCGTCTTGCCAGCGGGCCTGGCCGTGGATCAACAGCGGTTCGACCTGGCCCTCTCCGTAGCGCGCATACAGCATGGCGCCCACCCGTTTGTGCATCTCGTTGCTGGTGGCGGTGGTGGGCATGGCGACGTATAGCCCGCGCTGCTGCAAGGTGCGCGCCCAATGGTCCGCGAGATAGAGCGCCGCCTCGGTCTTGCCGGTGCCGGTGGGAGCCTCGATCAGCACCAAGGACGGGCCATCCAAGGTCTCAGCCAGCCCGACGATAGCCTGCTGCATGCCATTGAGCTGCTCGATGGCGGGAAAGAGCCGAGAGAACGAGGCTGTTTCATGGGGCGGTTGCCAGGCATCCCACCGTAACTCATGGATGGCGCGTCGCGCATTGTGGGACGACTGTCCCGCATAGACTGCCAGATCGCTCGTGTCGGGCGCGGCCTCAAAGTAGCACTCCATGGAGCCGATCCAGTCCGCCGTGGAGACGAGGCCCGAGAGGAGCGTCACGAATGCCTGCCGGGCAGGACGCGCCTCCAGCCGCCCCTGGAGCGGCGCCGGTACATAGAGGCGGAACAGGGCGTCCACGAGCTGCGCGCGAGCGGCGTCCCACTCAGCGCCACCATAGTGGTCGCGGTTGAGGGCCTGCTTAAAGTTGGGCGGCGGCCAACTGCCGTGGTGCCCACCCAGGCCCTTGGCTAGGTCGCGCGCCAGGACGTCCGACAGGTGTCGCTCGCCGAGCAGCGCGGGGAGCGCCCAGGCGCTGAGCAGACCGTGGTAAGCGCCCGCATCGCCGCCGAACTCGCGCTCAAAGGTCAGACCCTGGGCCTGCAATAGCGCCACAGCCGGCTTGTGGCGTCGCTGGAACGCCGGGCTGGCCTTGCCCAAATCGTGCAGCGCCGCCCAGAACATCAATGTGCGGCACGCGGCGTCCTCGTCGCAGCCTAACGCCTCGCAGACATGCCGGCGCATACCGGCCCCCAGGCAACCGTCCCACATAGCGCCCACCACCTCGGCCACATCGACCATATGACAAATCAAGGGATGTACCTTGCGCGTCTCGGGCGGCCCACTTTGCGGCGTGGTTTTGCCCCACAAGCTAAACAACCCCACCATCTCTTAGCCCCTCATAGATCCTCACCACCTCTCGCGCCTCCCTCTCCATCCGCTCCCTCAACCACGCCGGCGCCAATACCTCCACCTGCGGCCCCCAGCCGCGGATCCAATAGATCATTTCCTCCGGCGCATCCACCGTCATGCTCAGGATACAGCCGCCATCGGGCAGCTCTTCCAGCGTCTGGCTCGGATGCCAGCAGGTCTCCTTCACCCGCCGCGTGGCCTCGGGCACAAAATGCAGGGCCACCTCTTGGGGCTCTTCGCCGTACCAGATGCCCCACGCCCCGGCGAGCAACGCCGGGCCATCAAACCCCTCCGGTACCTCAAAGGCCTCGTCGGTCAATTCCGCGCTCAGAATGCGCTCCACCTTAAAGGTGCGCAGGCCGTCAAAGAAACTGGCATGGCCGATGACGTAGGTGGCATTGCCCGTGGCCGAGGGCTCGATAAAGTAAGGGCTTAGCGTATACTCGTGCACATGCGCGCTTCCCGCCGCCTGATGGCGGATGCGCACTCGGCGCCGCGAAGCCCAGCCCAGCGCCAGCACACGCAAAACCTCCACAAAACGGGGCGCCTCCCGCCGACTTGCTAGAGCGCGGATTGTGGCATGGATGTGCTCGGCCATCCCTTCGGGCAAGATGCCGGCCAGCTTGGCCAGCGCCTCGGCGATGTGCGGGTCGAACGTGTCGGCATAGCGGGCCAATAGCCGCGCGGCCAAAAAGAGGGCCAACGCGTCATCCAGGCCAAGATGGATCGGCGGCACATAATATCCCTTGGCGATGCCATAGCGCGGCGGACGGCCCTCCCCTTCCCACAAGGGCACGCCCTCCTCTTGCAGATCTTGCAGGTCTCGTTGCGCGGTGCGCACCGAGACACCGCACAGCCTGGCGATTTCCGCCGTGGTCAGCCCATGTGGATTGCGATAGAGCAAATGGCAAATCCGCTGTAATCGCTGATGCTTATTGAGTTCCCGCTCGATCATCTCTCCTCGATTCGGACCAGGCTTTAGCCCTAGTATAAGGCACGAATGCGTCAAATCCTGTCGCGATAGGCCATCGATGGCTTAAAGTTTATTATGTTCTTGAGCAGATAAGGATTAAGTTAGTTGTCATTGTAGCTGCTGGCTTGTGCATTGTAAAGCCGGAAGGTGTTTGGTTAATCTCTGCTTTGAAGCAAAGCGATTGACATCATAGCTACCCTTGCGGCGGGTTCCGATCCGCGTCTGCCTGTGCAGGCTGCAACAGAAGTTGGCCTTCATTCTACAGGCGGTGTATAATCAACAGTTGGGCAGGCCCCAGGTATTATTCGCAGGGGGGCCGGCACAATAAGGAGTTCATCATGCGTAAATCGGCGCGGGGGTCGCTTTGGCAGGGGCTGCGCGAGACGGTGCAAAATCTGCGCGGCGAGCGCGGCCAGCTCAAGCTGGCGGCCTTTGCCACCTGCGGCATGACCATCGGCGACTGGGTGCGGGTGTTTCGCGGGCGGCGCATGGGCGTCGATCCTATCTTTCTGCCCGCGGCCTTGCTGGGCGCGGCGGTCGGCCTGGCAAACGGCGTGGTCAAGCAGATCGAAGAGTGGCGTTTCGGCTCGGCCTTGGCGGGGGTGCAGGTCAAGGAGCCGATCTTTATCCTCGGCCATTGGCGCAGCGGCACCACCTTGCTGCACGAGCTGCTGACCCTCGACGAGCGCTTTGCCTATCCCAGCCTCTTTCAGGTGATGCGCCCGCACACCTTTTTGATGGAGCGAACGCTGGCGCTCAAGCTGGCCCATCTCGACGCCGGCAGCCGCCCGATGGACAACCTCAGGGTAACCGTCTCGAGCCCGGCGGAGGACGAATGGGCGCTGGCGCTGATGAGCTTCCATTCGCCCTACATGGGCTGGCTCTTTCCACGCTATGCCCGCCATTACGACCGTTACTTGACCTTTCGCGGGGTTCCGGAAAAGTTGGTGGCCGAGTGGAAGCAGGCCCTGCTGCGCTACATGAAAAAGCTCACCTATCTATACGGCAAGCCGCTGGTGATCAAATCGCCCACCCACACAGGGCGCATCCGCTTGTTGCTCGAGCTCTTCCCCGACGCGCGTTTTGTACATATCTGCCGCAACCCCTACGACGTCTACCGCTCCACCAGGCGCTTTTATCGCAAGGCGGTGCGCGCGCTCTATTTGCAAAAGCCGCGTCACGAGCGCCTGCGCGCGGATATCCTGCGACGTTACCAGCTCATCTATGAGGCCTTTTTTGAGGAGCGCGACCTCGTGCCGGAGGGGCAGTTCAGCGAGGTGCATTTCGAAGACCTCGAGGCCGATATGGAAGGCCAGATGGAACGCATCTATGATGAGCTACAGCTAGGCGGCTTTGAGGAGGTAAGGCCGCGCATTCAAGAGTACGCCCAAGCTCACGCCGGTTATCAAAAGAATCGCTACCAACCGTTGCCCCGCGCACTGCGCCAACAAATTGCCCAAGCCTGGGGGCGGGCCTTTCAGGAGTGGGGATACTCAGTATAATAAATTGGCCTTGGGCGGCTTGTGGAGGACACGGGACAAGTAGTACCTATGATTCCCCCAAAGGGGCGGACGATGAGCTCGTCCGTCCCCTTTTTATGTCGAGTTATATCTCAGCGGATGTAGCTGAAATGCACGCCGCGGAGCCCCTCCCATACCTCATCGCAGGCGGCCAGGGTCGCCTGATCCAACCGTCCTTCGATGGCCTTCAGGTTACTCTCCAAGTGTTCGATGGTGCGCGCACCGAGGATAACGGAGGTGACATGAGGCTGCGAAAGGAGCCATTGTAGCGATAGCTCGATAAGCGTCTTGCCGGCTTGTTCGGCGATCTCGGCCAAGCGATCCACGGCCTTGAAATTGGCCTCGTGCCAGTAGCGGCGGTAATACTGTTCGCTTTCGGCAAAGCGGGTGTGCTCGGAGGGAGCGCCCGCTCCCCGATGCTTGCCGGTGAGCAAGCCGGCAGCCAGCGGGTTGTAGCAGGTGATGGCCATGTTGTGCTCGCGGCAAAAAGGCACGCATTCGGCATCGATAGAGCGGGTGATCAGGTTATAAGGCACCTGGGTGACCACCGGCTTGGCCCAGCCGTGAAACTCGGCCTTGAGCTTGGCCTCACAGAGCTGCCACGCGGCAAAATTGGACATGCCAACGTAAATGACTTTGCCCTGGCGCACCAGGGTATCGATGGCCGCCAGCGTCTCCTCGATAGGCGTGACATGATCCGGCCTGTGCATATAGAGGATATCCAGCCGATCGGTGTTGAGCCGGCGCAGGCTGTCCTCGACGGCCCTCAAGATGTGCCAACGATGCAGCCCTTGGTCGCGACGGGGATCAGGGCCCACCAAGTTGGCCACTTTGCTGGCCAGCACAACCCGATCGCGTTTGCCCTGTAGCGCCTTGCCCAGAATCTCTTCGGAGCGGCCTCTGCTATAGGCGTTGGCCGTGTCGATCCAATTGATGCCGGCGTCTAGGGCGATATCGACCATGCGGATCGAGGTCGGCTCGTCGGTCTCATGGCCGAAGGTCATCGTGCCCAGGCTAACGCGCGAGACGATGGCGCCGGTGCCGTTCAAGGGTTGGTATTCCATTCTGTTGCCTCCTTTTATCTTTATCGGCAGTATTGCTTGGCCGCATCGAAGCGCGGTTCATAATCCCAATGCACATCGTTGGCTTTGTTCGCCGCGTCGACCAGATGGCGCTTGTCCAGGCTGGCCTGCAGACGCGCCTCGATGTCGTCGGGGTCAAAACGGGCCAAGATAAGCTGCAACAGGTGGTCGCAGAGGGCGGCGTGGCCCGGATCGTTCGCCAAGTTGTGCCATTCGCCGGGATCCTGAGCCAGGTTAAAGAGTTGCCTCTCGCCCTGCCCCTCGTGGATATAGATCAGCTTATAGTCGCCCTCGCGCACCATGAAACAGGGCGCATAGACGCCGTTGGTATGGCTCTCGGAAAAGGTAAGGCGCCCATTCTCGCGGCCCTCGATGAGGGGCAAAAGGCTGAGGCCATCCAGCGGCAGGCGTTCTTGCACACCGGCCAAATCTAACACGGTGGGCACCAGGTCGATGAGGTTCACCGGCGTGCGCACCGTCTTGCCCGCCCCCCAGCCATCAGGGAAATGGGCGATGAGCGGGACGCGCGCCGACCATTCATAGAGCGCGCGCTTTTGCACCATGTTCTTTTCGGCCAGCATATCGCCATGGTCGGAGGTGAAAAAGACGATAGTGTTCTCACGCAGGCCGGTCTCTTCCAGGACGCGCAATAACTCGCCCACCTGACGATCGATAAAGGTGACCAGGCCGTAATAGCTACGTCGCAGGGCGTAAAGGCTCTCCGGCGCCTTGATGTCGATGCGGTCGGTGCCGTGGTAGGCGTTCAACCAGCGATCCATGATGGAATAGGTTTCCTCCATGTCGGGCGGGTACTGTGGGATGTCGATCTCCTGCCCCTCGTAGAGGTCCCACAGCTCCTGAGTGACCTGGAAGGGATCATGGGGGCAATGGAAAGAGACGGAGAGGAAAAAGGGCTCCTCGCTGCCCAGGTCGGGGCGGCTGGGGCGGCCGGCGCACGCCCGCCCGTAAAGATACTCGACGGCGCGGAACTGGGTCTCGGTGTCGTAGGCCAGAAACTGGGTCCAAGTGCGCACGCCCACCTGGGGCAGGGCATAACCGCGAGCATGGCTGCGACGATCGATGAAACGTTCCGCAGGCTTGCGCTTGTTGGTGGGCAACATATTCAGCCCGGCCGGGTAGATATCGGTGGTCAGACGGCGGCGATAGCCGTGAAGCTGGTCGGCGCCGATATAGTGCAGTTTGCCGCTGGCGATCGTCTCGTAGCCGGCGCGGGCCAAGTAGTGTTGCAACGTGGGCTCGGTGTCGTCGAAGGTCGAGGCATTATCCCAGGCGCCGATGGCCGAGATGTATCGCCCGGTGGCCAACGCGGCGCGCGCCGGAGCGCAAAGCGGACAGGCGGTATACGCGGCATCAAAGCGAACGCCGTTTTCCACCAGGCGATTCAGGTTGGGCGTCTGCACCACGGGGTGGTCGTAGGCGCCCATGAGCATGGGGACAAGCTGGTCGGCCATAATGAGCAGGATGTTAGGCCGATCGCGAGAGGGCGACATGGCAACTCCTTTCAAGTAGGTTGTGAACGGACGGAGGAGATTAAAAGTGGCTGCTGTGATCCCAGCAGTGGGTACAGAGCCGTTCTTTGGGCAGGCCGATGGCCGCCACCATGTCCTCCAGCGTCTGGTAGCGAAGCGAGGTAAGGCGCATCCGCTGCCGCACCCGATCGACCATCTCCTGATAGCGCGGCGAGGCCGAGTCGAGATAAGGGCTCAGATCGGCCTCCTCCGGCGCGACCTCGTGGATCGCCTTGCGCGCGGCGAGGGCCATGGCGGTTTTGGTGCGCGAGTAGTTCAGGAAGGGACAGACGTACATGAGCGGCGGGCAGGCAGGGCGGACATGCACCTCGCGCGCGCCGCAATCGTAGAGCATTTGGATCGTATCTTGCAATTGTGTGCCGCGCACGATCGAATCCTCGCAAAAGAGAAGGCGTTGTCCTTGGATCAGCTCGCGCACCGGGATGAGCTTCATCTCGGCCACCAAGTCGCGCAGGCGTTGCTCCTCGGGCATAAAGCTGCGCGCCCAGGTGGCGTTGTATTTGATAAACGGCCGCCGATAGGGGATACGCGCTTGCTCGGCATAACCGATGCCGTGGCCGGTGCCCGAATCCGGGATGCCGGCAACCAGATCGATCTGAGTATCGCCGGCCGCCATGTCGCGGCGCGCACAGGCGGCTCCGCAGCGGTTGCGCACGACCTCGACGTTGATCCCTTCGTAGCTCGAAGCGGGGAAGCCGTAATAGATCCAATGAAAGGCGCAGATCTGCAACTCTTGGCCCGGCGGCACGAGTTGCTCATAGCCTTCCTCGGTCAAACGTATGACCTCGCCGGGCCCCATGTCACGGACGATCTCAAAATCGATATTGGGAAAAGCGCACGTTTCGGTGGCTACGGCATACGCGCCCTCTTTGCGGCCGATGACCAACGGCGTCCGCCCTAATCGATCGCGTGCGGCATACAGGCCGCTATCGGTGAGCAGCAAGAGCGAACAGGAACCCTGGACGGCTGCCAGCGCGTTCTGAATGCCCTCGACCAGCGTGGAGCCCTGATTGATCAGATAGGAAATAACATCGGTGGGGTTCACTCCGCCATGGCCCATGCTGGAGAAATGCACCCGCTGATTAAAGGCCTGGCGCAACAGCGGCTCCAAATTGTTGATGCGCGAGACGGTGACGATGCCATAGCGCCCCAGATGGGTCTCTTGGAAGAGAGGTTGTGGCTCATAATCGCTGATCACACCAATGCCACTGTTGCCATGCATATGGCCAATGTCCTCTTCAAAGGCAGAGCGAAACTGGGTGCTACGGATGGAGTGGATCTCGCGATCAAAGCCTTCGCGGTTGCGCAGGATGATGCCACCGTACTCGGTGCCCAAATGAGAATGATAATCGGTGCCGTAGAAGAGCTCGGTGACGCAATCTCCTGTGGACACGACGCCGAACATGCCGCCCATATGCTCCTCCTTCTCACGCCAAGACACACAAAAGCTCAAAGGTCTATAGGGACACTCAGCAGAATCGCTCTGCCGCCTGCATCAGCGCGCGCATATAGCCGATGGCGTGGGCCCAATATTGTCGCCCCTCGGGGCCATCGCCGGTGATGCGCACGGCGTGATCAGGGTTGATGGGGCCATCGAAGCCGGATTGCTTCAAGGCGCACATGAGCGCGAGCATATCCTCTTGCCCGTTATCCAGGAAGGTCTCGTGAAAGTTGTCCACCGTGCCGCGGATGTTGCGAAAATCGACCAGATAGATCTTGCCCAGGCCGCCAAAGTAGCGGATCTCCTTTTCGACGTCGGCACCCATCTGTGAGAAGCAGTCGGTGCAGAATTTCAAGCCCAACGCCGGGCT
>JACIWY010000010.1 GCA_014360745.1 Chloroflexota bacterium | reverse complement strand
ATACAACGGCCGATAATGTTGACACCTCTGCGTCAGGAGCGCGCAGCGGGTCTCGATAGAAAGCGCGCACAGCCCGACCCTATGGCTCAGGGGCTGTGGCGGTGACGCGCATCTCCGCCAAGAGCTCCTGGCCAAGATATTGCCAGGGCTTTAACGCGCCGGGGAGATGCGCCAGGACATATTCGACATACTCGTGCGCGTCCTCCACCGCCCAATGATGACGGGCAGTGCGAAGCACGCTTGCCCGAAAAATATCCAATAGCAGCGGGCTCTGCAGATCGGGTTCTAGGATGACCGCCTGCAACAATTCGCGTTGGGCGAGGTTCACGGCGCCGTAAGCGTACGCCGTGCAGGCGCAAGAGAGGCGCAGGCGTATATACGCCTCCTTGCGCCTTGCGCGCACCTCTGCAGGAAGATCGGGCCGGGCGAAAAGTTTGTCCAACATGGCGCGGTAGCCGCGCCCGAAATCCAGCAGAACGTGTAGAGAGCGATCGGTATGAATGATCCGATAGGTAGAGACCACCCGAGGCAGCCAAGCAAAGCGACAGCCCCCGATGGCCAGGCGGGCAAAAAAATCGGCGTCTTCGGCCAGGTTCAAGGCGGGATCGAACCAATGGTCGAGGCGAGAAAGGGCCGTTCGGCGGAACATGACGCTGCACATGGGGAATTGGACGAGTCCGAGCGCGATGTTCAAGATAGTGGGTGGTGGTCGCGTCTCCCACGGGCGCACGACCAACTCCTTACGCCCCTCGGCGTCGACGACTCGCGTGCCACCGCAGATCACATCGATCTCGGCGTGGTCATCGAGAAAACAGATCTCGCTTTCCAAAGCGTGCGCTTCATAGAGATCGTCATCGTCCAAAAAGGCTATATAATCCCCAAGGGCCTCGGTCAGCCCTCGATTCCTGGCCGCGCTGCGTTCCCCATGGTTTTGGTACAGGTAGCGGATCCGCGCGTCGGCCAAGCTCGCCACCACCTCGGCCGTGTGGTCCGTCGAGCCGTCGTCGACGATCAGGGCTTCCCAATCGCCATAGGTTTGGGCGAGGAGGCTCGCGAGCGCCTCGCCCAACAAATGGGCTCGGTTATACGTGGGTATGACAATGCTTGCTGTCGGCATAAGCTCTGTGACTAATCGGGGGATAACAAGCCTTTGGCTGCGAAGGTTTGCAACACCCGCGCCACGTCGGCCGTTAAATCCGTTCCCTCGGGCACGGCAAAAGCGCTTTGCAGGGCTTGGGCCATGTCCTTCAGTGTATGTTCGCCGTCGCAGAGCTCCCAAATCACCCGCGCCGTAGGGTTTAGCAGATGGATCTCTTCGGCAGTGGTTGTGTAGAGGATGGCTTCGTCGCCGAGATCAAGCTGGGCCCAATCGGTTTTCCGCTTGGGTTTCTCGCTCAATAAACAACCTCCCCGGTGTATTAGGGGTATACCATGGGTTGGTGGTCGCAAACAGTATCTTACGGCTATAGGATACGCGCTGGATTCGCGAGATGCGATCTATTTTATTATACCTCAAGAAGGTAACGATCAGTTTAATTTATGGTTACAAGATAATTTATATTTAGTGGCTTCAAAATAGCATTTAGAGGCATAAAATTCTGCTTTGATGCGTTTGGTTGGGTACGGGGCTCGCGCTCGTCTTTGCCCGCGGGGGTCGCTCCGGTCAACTTGCGTATTCGCAAGTTTTCGAAAACGCCCTTTAGGGGTATCCTATGGCATTTGCGAAATTCGTCGGCTCTCTTGGCGTCCATGGCCTCTGCGGCGGTCTTCTCAGGCCGATCTGTATTTGTGTTATTGGTATGTATTTTTGTTTTTTTCACGATTTTTTGCTTTGCCCATGGTTATCTTTTAAGCGCACGGAGAATACGATTTTCGTAATTTTCGGCCTACAAACCTCCTTTTTCTTCCGAAATCTGTCATTCGTTACGACATTCGCAAAAGCGATATTTCGCTTGAGTTGACATGCGCATCATTTCCGATATAATAAAAAAGGCTGCCCGCAGAAGGGGACTTTGCCTCTGAGCCCCGATCTGCGGAGGGTGCATGAGCACCCTGCCCGGCGCTATCGTGCATTCATCATGGAGATCGGGAGGGACGGGCCCTCACGGCGCCGTCCCCTGTCCTACACAACCCGGCCTCCCTCGTGCGGGAAAATGGTAAGGGACGCGCAAAGATGCCAAATTGCCCGAAGGTCGTTGTTTTAGGTGGCGGGATCGCGGGCCTCGCGGCGGCTGCAAATCTGGCTCGGCGAGGTGCCCAAGTGGCTTTGATAGAGAGAGATGCCGTCCTCGGGGGCAATGCTTTGACCGTATGTTGTAAGGCGGTCGAAGGGGAATGTCAGTTGTGCGGCGGCTGTTTGCTCCCCGATCAGATCGACGAGGTACGCCGCTCAGACCTAGTAGAGGTGTGGACGCAAACCACCGTGACTCGGGTGACACGCGAGAACGGTGGTTTTCTTTTGCGCTTGCGCAACGGGTCGGGCGCCGATATGTCTCTGAGCGCCGATGCCCTTGTGTTGGCCACCGGTTTTGACCATGTCGATGCCCGTACCAAGGGGCCCTATGGGTATGGCATCTTGCCGCAGGTGATCACCGGTCAGGACATGGAAAAGCGCTTGTGCGATGAGGGGCAGGCCGCCTATGACGGCCTGGGCTTGAAAAAGGTGGCCTTTATCCAATGCGTTGGCTCCCGCGACGAACACGCCGGTCGGGGCTACTGTTCGCAGGTTTGTTGCCGTTACGCGCTGCGCCTGGCGCGTTTGCTCAAATCGAGGCTCCCCGAGGTCGAGATCGCCCTGTTCAAGATGGATTTACAGCACGCCGGCCGCGACATGGCCGCTGCCTGGCGGGCGATCTCTTCTATGGAGGGGGTGCGCGTCGTGGCCGGGCTGCCCGCCGTGATCCGTCGCTCCACCGAGAACCCCAAGCGCGTGACCTTTTTCTATAACGACATCCTGGCCGATGATCTGGCCCAAGAGAGGGCGCCCGGCACCAAGCAGGAGGACTTTGATCTCGTCGTGCTCTCTGTGGGGATGCAACCGCGCGCCGATGCCGGGCGGGTCGCCGAGTTGTTCGGCGTCAATCGCGATGCCTACGGCTTTTTCTCCACTCGCGATCAAGAGGGGGTAAGCACCATCTTGCCCGGAGTTTTCGTGGCCGGCAGTTGCCAGGCCCCGCGTTCTATGAGCGAAGCCGTGGCCCATGCGCGCCAAGCTGCCGAGGCATGTTACCGTTATCTGCAGGAGAAAGGATCGTGAGCGAACCGACACCTATCGAAAAAACGGTCCTGGTTTTAGGCAGTGCTCCGGAGGCTGAGCGGGTGGCGTGCGAGCTAGCGACTCTTGGCTATGAAGTGTGGCGTGCGCGCGAGTTGGCTTCTTTACAAGGCCAGGTCGGTGCGTTTACGGCCCAGGTGGTCGACGATGGCGGTGTGGCACGCACATTGAACGTCGCAGCCCTCGTCGTGGCCACCGGTAACGAGAGGTACTATCCCGCCGAGGTCTATGGCTTGGCTCCATCCGCTACGGTGTGGCCTCTGGGGCGGATGCGCGCCTGGCTCGACGAGCGCATCGCCGCGGAAGAGCCCCTGTCGACCGGCAATCTCACCGTGGCCATGGTGTTGGATTGGGGCGGCCTGCCCACCTCGCGCGAGATGGCCGCCGAGGCCTTGGGCGTGGCCTCGCGGCTGCGAGAGGAACAAGGCGCCGAGGTGTATCTCTTTTATCGCGATTTGCGCGTCGATTCCCCCGGCTTTGAGGCGCTTACTCGGCAAATGCGGCAGCAAGGCGTCCTTTTCGCCCGCTATGGCGAGGAGGCGCGCCTGGCCGCCGAGGACGATGGCGCCACCATCTCCTATATCGAAGGGCAGATACGCGTCGATCTGCTCGTCCTCCCCGAAGCGGTTCGCCCGCGCGCCGACACGGCATGGTTGGCCCAGGCCATGAAGGTTCATCTGGGCGCGGACGGCTATTTTGAAGACATCAACATCCATCAGGTGCGCAGTGGTATCTCGAACCGCAAAGGCATCTTTTTTGCCGGGCGTTGCTATATGGATTGCCCCGCCGGCGAGGCGCTGGCGGATGCTTTGCAGGCGGCGGCCAACGTGGATGCGCTATTGGGCAGGGGGTATCTAGAGCCCGAGCCGGTGATCGCCCATGTGGATTCGAGCAAGTGTGTCCGTTGCCTCACCTGCGTGCGCACGTGCCCGCACGCGGCGGTCGAAGTCGTCGAGTATCCCGTCGGGCGAAACGGCGATGCTTCCGCTGGCGTTGTGGCCGCCCTGGTATCTGAGCTGGCTTGCCAGGGCTGTGGTGCCTGCGTGGGCAACTGCCCGGTGCGGGCCATCGAGTTGGTGGGTCAAGCTTTGCCCGCCTGGATGCAGGCGGCCCCGGCAGTGAGCGCCTGAGGAGACGAAAGATGAACGACGGACGACGTGTCGTGGTCATGGGTTGTACGCACTCGGCCGGCGAGGCGCTCAAGGCGCTGCGTCAAAAAGGGCAAGAGCTGCCCGCGAACGTGGAATGGGTGGAATTGCCGTGCGGCGGAAGCGTGGACGAGCTGCACATCCTGCGCGCCCTCGAATCCGGCGCCGAGAAGGTCATGGTCCTTGCTTGTTGCGATGGGGCCTGTCGTTCGGTGGAAGGCAGCGCGTGGGCGGAAAAGCGCGTGCAGTCCGTTCGCGCCATGCTGGCCGAGGTGGGGTTACCCGCCGAGCGGGTGACCTTTTACCCCATGGCGCCGACCATGGCCGCCGATCTGTGGGCCTGGGTGCAAAGTCGTTAAAGGAACAGAGGCAAAACTCGATGATCATTGCAGAGCGCAAACCGTTGCCCGAGATCATCGCCAACGTCCGAGATGTGGATCGGCTGCTGATCGTCGGTTGTAACACCTGTGTGGCCATCTGCCTGGCCGGGGGCGAGAAGGAGGTTGCCGTGTTGGGCTCGTTGTTGCGCCTGGCACGCAACAATGGCGAGGGGTTGAAATTGGGGCAGATCACCGAAACGTGCGTCGAGCGCCAATGCGAAGAGGAGTTCAACGCGCCCCTGGCCGAGGCCATTGCCGCTCACGATGTGGTGCTCTCCATGGCCTGCGGCGTCGGCGTGCAAACGTTGGCCGAGCAATTCCCCGATGCCATCGTCTACCCCGCGCTCAACACCATCTCTATGGGGCGCCCCGAAGAGCCCGGCACCTGGGACGAGCGTTGCCTGGGGTGTGGCAATTGTGTGCTGGACAAGTTCGGCGGTGTGTGCCCCATCACCCGCTGCTCCAAGAGCCTGCTCAATGGGCCATGTGGGGGCTCGGCGAACGGCCGTTGTGAGGTGGACCCAGAGAACCTCGAATGCGCCTGGCAGCTCATCTACGATCGGCTGTCGCGCATCGGCCAGCTTGAGCGGCTCTATGCGGTGGAGCCGGCCAAGGATTGGTCCACCTCTCATTATGGCGGGCCGCGTCGCACAACCTCGGCAAAATGGCCGTCCCAAAGCGCCGCCCGGTCGGCCATGCCGTCGAAACGGGAGGATATGAGGCGATGAAATCGGGCAGCAAGCTGGAACGCATCCTCGAATCGGGTCAGTTTGCCGTCACCGCCGAGTTGGGCCCGCCCAAGGGGCCCGACCGCTCCGTGATTGACAGGAAAAAAGAGCTCCTCGCCGGCGCTGCCGATGCCATTAACGTCACCGATAACCAGACGGCTATCGTCCGTCTCAGTTCGGCGGCCACTTGTGCCATGCTCTGCCAGAGCGGCCTTGAGCCGGTGATGCAGATGACCTGCCGCGATCGTAACCGCCTGGCCATTCAGGCCGATCTATTCGGCGCCGTGGCTATGGGGGTGCGCAACCTCTTGTGCCTCACCGGCGATCATCAGGTGTTCGGCAATCATCCCACGGCCAAGAACGTCTATGATCTGGATTCGATCCAGCTCATCGCCATGGCCAAGCGCTTGCGCGATGAAGGGCTCACGCTGAGCGGCGAAGAAGTCGAAGGCAGGATGCCCCTTTTTATCGGTGGCGCGGCCAATCCCTTTGGCGATCCCTTCGAGTTCCGCGTCATCCGCCTGGCCAAGAAGGTGGCCGCCGGTTGTGACTTTATCCAGACGCAGTGCATTTTCGATATGGCGCGTTTTAAGGAATGGATGAAGCGCGTGGTCGATATGGGCCTTCATGAGAAGGTGCATATCCTGGCCGGCATTATGCCCTTGGCTTCGGCTGGCGCGGCGCGCTATATCAACAGCAATGTGCCCGGTATCTATGTGCCCGATCCCCTTATTAAACGCATGAGCGCTGCCGGACGAGGCAGGGCGGCCCGCGAAGAGGGGATCAAGTTGGCCGCCGAGATGATCCAGGAGCTGCGCGAGGTGGAAGGCGTGCATGGGGTGCATATCATGGCCGTCGAGTGGGAGGCGGCCATCCGGCCCATCGTCGAAATGGCCGGCCTGCTCCCGCGCCCCATCGTGGAGGACGAAAAGCCCGGCGATTAAAATCGCAGCAGCCCTTGCCAAGCCCACCTTCGGGGCTAGGGTAATCGCTGCGGTCTCGGCCACCGATCCGACCAAGCCCGCTTTCGTGGGCCGGGCAGTCGCCGCGGGGCGACTTGCGAGGTTCGCTGCGCTTTCAACTGCCATTAACATTCCGATCCGATCCGTGAGCAAGACGAGAGGCAAGCAGATGGCCAATGAGAACCGTGCGGTAGATCACAACTTCAAGTACGACGTCGCGGCCCAGCCCGGCGGCGAGCAGATCAAATTCTGCTTTTCCTGTGGAACCTGCACCGCCGGCTGCCCCGTCACCGAGGTGGACCCTCGTTACAGCCCGCGCCGGATCATCCGGCAAGTGCTGCTGGGCCAGCGCGAACGGGTGCTTTCTAACCCTCTGTTGTGGTTCTGTGAGACGTGTTATGCCTGCTCGGCCTATTGCCCGCAGAATGTCAAATTCGGCGACGTGATGCGCGCCCTGCGCGAGATGGCCGTGGCGGAGGGTTATTTTCAGCCCGAGTTTCTCCAGCGCGTGCGTAATGTGGATCGCTTGAGCCACGCCATCCGCTTGGAGTTGATCCAGGCAGCGTTAGAAACGCGAGATCAGAGCGATATGTCGTTAGAGGGTGTCGCGGCTGCCGTGGCCCAAAAGATCAAAGAGTGGAAGGTCTAAGATGGATCAAGTCCGTAATCAAGAGCCTGTCGGAGCGGTGCTGGTCGTGGGGGCCGGCATCGGCGGCATCCAGGCCTCGCTGGATCTGGCCGATTCCGGCTACAAGGTGTATTTGCTGGAAAGCTCGCCGGCCATCGGCGGGACCATGCCCCGCCTGGACAAGACCTTCCCCACCAACGACTGCTCGATGTGCATCCTCTCGCCCAAACTGGTAGAGGCGGGGCGCCATCTGAATATCGAGCTGCTCACCTATTCCGATCTCGAGTCGGTGGAAGGGGAGGCCGGGCACTTTTATGTGCGCGTCAAGAGGCGGCCACGCTACGTCGACCCGGATATCTGCACCGGCTGCGGCTTGTGCGCCAAAGTCGATGTGCCCGATCTCGCCGAATTGGTGGAGCACGATGGTGAGCTATGGGTCAAGCGCATCGTCATCGACGAGGTCAAATGCGTGCAGTGTGGCGATTGCAGCCGCGCCTGCGCCAAGGAGAATCCCGATGCGCCGGCGATGAGCAGCGTCCGCAACGAGCAGTTGCGTTTGGCCCCGGTTTGGGAGGGGACGGGCGCCATCTCGCCGACCGCCGTCCGGCTCAACAAGCTGCAAAATATGGATATGGCTCAGCGCCTCGAATACTGGCGCTACCAGATGTCCAAGTGTCTTAAGTGCTATGGCTGTCGTGACATCTGCCCGGTCTTTATCGAGGAGGAGTTCCGTTTGGAGGAATGGGCCCAGCCGGGCGTCCTTCCGCCCGATGCCCCACTTTACCATCTGGCCCGCGCCTACTATATCGCCTCTCGTTGTACCCATTGTGGCTTTTGTGAAGAGACCTGCCCCGGTAAGCTCCCGCTGCGCACGCTGGTTGACCTCATCCGCCACGAGGATCCCGAAGATCTGTTCGAATTCGTGCCCGGCTTGACGCCGGAACAGATGGATAGGCTGCGCACCGCCGCGCCCGTCCCTGAGGGACAGGAGGAGCGCGCATGAACTGTGATTATGTCCTCACCACATGTCCGTTCTGTGGCTGTGGCTGCGGCTTTTATCTCAGCACCGTGAACGGCAAGGTCACCGGCGTCGAGCCTTGTTTCACCGATCGGGTGAGCCAGGGCAAGCTATGTATCAAAGGGCGCCGGGCCCACGAATTTATCCACAGCCCGGATCGGCTCACGACGCCATTGGTGCGCCGCAACGGTCGTTTGCAAGCCGCTTCCTGGGCAGAGGCCCTCGATCTCGTCGCCGACGAGCTGGCGCGCATCCGCAATGTCTACTCGCCTGACGCCATCGGGCTGCTTTCCTCGGCCAAATGCACCAACGAGGAAAACTATTTGATGATGAAATTGGCGCGCGCGGTGATCGGCACCAATAACGTCGATCATTGCGCCCGCCTGTGCCATGCTTCTACCGTCGCCGGCCTGGCCGCGGCTTTTGGCAGCGGCGCCATGACCAACTCTATTCCAGAAGTGGCCGACGCCAAATGCATTCTCATCACGGGCAGCAACACCATCGAGCAGCACCCCCTCATCGGCTCACGGGTGCTGGAGGCTAAGGAAAAGGGCGCTACCCTCATCGTGGTAGATCCGCGCGAGACGCCCCTTTCCGCCCATGCCGACTATTTTCTCCGCCAAAGGCCCGGCACCGATGTGGCCTGGATCAACGGCTTTATGCATGTCATCATTCGCGAAGGGCTGCACGATCAGGCCTTTATCGACGAACGTACCGAGGGTTTTGAAGCGTTGCGCCAGGTGGTGGCCGAGTATACGCCGGAGCGCGTCGCCGAGATCACCGGTATCCCGGCTGAGGCCCTGGTGCAGGCCGCGCGCGCCTATGCCGGCGCCGAATCGGCCATGATCCTTTATTCCATGGGCATTACCCAGCACACCACCGGCACCGACAATGTCAAGTCGGTGGCTAATCTGGCCATGCTTACCGGCAATCTCGGCCGGCCCGGCACCGGCGTCAACCCGCTGCGCGGGCAAAACAACGTCCAAGGCGCTTGCGATATGGGCGCTTTGCCCAACGTCTATTCCGGTTATCAGCGCGTCACCGACGCCGCCGCCCGCGAGAAATTCGAGCGCGCCTGGGGCTGCTCGCTGCCCGGCGAGGTGGGCCTCACCGTCGTAGAGATGATGAACGCCGCGGCAGAGGGCCGGGTGCGTGCCATGTACATCATGGGCGAGAACCCCATGGTCTCGGATCCGGATATCCAACATGTGCGCGAGGCGTTGGAGGCGCTCGAGTTCCTCGTCGTGCAGGACATCTTTATGAGCGAGACCGCTGCTCTGGCCGATGTGGTACTGCCCGGGGCTTGCTATGCCGAGAAGGAGGGCACCTTCACTAACACCGACCGCACCGTCTTGCGCGTGCGCAAGGCGGTCGATCCGCCCGGCGAGGCGCGCCCCGATTGGCAGATCCTCTGCGAGGTGGCCGGCCGCCTCGCCTCGCCGGCGGGTTGGTCTTACGATGCCCCACGGGAGATCATGGCCGAGATCGCTCGCCTGACCCCCTCCTATGGGGGCATCTCGCACGAACGGCTGGATCGCGGCGAAGTGTTGGCCTGGCCATGCCCTACTCCCGATAGCCCGGGCACGCCCTACCTGCACAAAGACCGCTTCGTTCGCGGTCGGGGCCTTTTCCATGCCATCCACTATCGAGGCTCTGCGGAGCGGCCCGACGAGGAATACCCGTTCATCTTGACCACGGGCCGGACCATGTTCCACTTTCATACCGGCACCATGACCCGGCGCATCGGACTGCTCAATTACGAACAGCCCGGTGCCTATGTGGAGATCAACCCCGCCGACGCGGAAGCGCTGGGAGTGGCCAATGGCGAGACGGTACAGGTGGCTTCGCGGCGCGGAGCTATCGAGGTGGCCGCCTTGGTCAGCGAGCGGGTGCCTAAGGGCGTCGTCTTTATCCCCTTCCATTTCGCCGAGGCCGCGGCCAACGTCCTGACCAACCCGGCCTTGGATCCCGACGCCAAGATTCCCGAGTTGAAGGTCTGTGCGGTGCAAATAGCCAAGCGGAGTGCAAGATGATAGAGGCAATAAACACAAGCCACGACAGTTCAAACGGGCATATTGTCGAACAGGTGCGCGGGCTTTTGAACCAGGGCTATGCCGGAGTGCTTGGCTTGCGTAGGCGCTGGGGCCATGTTGGGCCCTATTTGTTCACCCGCCAAGATTCACTGGACGATCTGGTCATCGAGCCGCGTTACCCCATGGCTAATGTCGTGCGCCGGCTGTTTGAGGCCGAGGGCTTTGATGGGCGGATCGGTGTCGTGGCCCGAGGCTGCGACGTGCGCGCCATCCAGGCCCTGGTCAAAAGCAATGTGCTCAAGGCCGATGCCATCGCTTTTATCGGCGTCGTTTGTAGCGAAGAGCAGGCCGTCGAGTGTAACTGCGAAAAGCCGGCCTATACTCTCACTCGTTGCACCGGTTGTTGGGAATGCGTGCATGAATGTCCGGAGGAAGCTATCACCATCAACAGCGTCTGTCCCGTCGTCGTGCCCAACGAGTTCGACGCCGGGCTGACCCATCGTCGGGCGATTTACGTCCCCTATCCCCAAGCCGTCCCCCGGCTCTATCTGCGCGATACCGAGCATTGCCTGCGCATCAACGACAAGCTGGATTGCAAAGGGTGCACCAACATCTGCGAGGCCAAGGCCATTAAGGATGACGACTGCGAGCGCATCGAAGAGATCGAGGTCGGGGCCATCATCTTGGCCACCGGCTTTGACGAGTTTGACGCCCGCCAAAAGTATGAGCTGGGCTACAGCCGCTTTGAGGATGTCGTCACCAGCATCGAGTTCGAGCGCATCCTCTCCGCCTCAGGCCCTTACGAGGGCCATCTGTTGCGCCCGTCCGATCACACCGAGCCCAAACGCATCGCCTTTTTGCAGTGTGTAGGTTCTCGCGATCGGCAATGTGGCAACCCCTACTGCTCATCGGTCTGTTGCATGTATGCCATCAAAGAGGCGGTTATCGCCAAAGAGCACGCCCGCGGCGGCCTAGAGACGACCATCTTTTTCATGGATATGCGCGCCTTTGGCAAGGATTTCGACAAGTACTATGAGCGCGCCCGCGACGAATATGGCGTGCGTTTCGTCCGCTCGCGCGTGGCCAAGGTCGATCGCAACGAGCAGGGCGCACTCGATGTGGTCTATGTGACCGAGGACGATCGCCTGATCCACGAGACGTTCGATATGGTCGTCCTTTCGGTGGGCCTGGAGCCCTCCAAGGGGACCTTGGAGCTGATCGAGAAGCTCGGCCTGCGACGCACGGATGAGGGCTTTTGTTATACCGACGAGTTCCACCCGCTAAGCGCCTCTCGGCCGGGGGTTTATGTCTGCGGCGCGGCCAGTGGGCCTAAGGACATCCCCGAGACGGTGGTACAGGCCAGCGGTGCCGCCGCCGAGGCGGGCGAGCTCCTCTCTGCACAACGCAACACCCTGGCGCGGCGCGAAAAGGAATATCCGCCCGAGATCGACGTCTCCGGCGATCCGCCACGGGTGGGCGTGTTTATCTGCCATTGTGGTATCAACATCGGCGGCACGGTGGATGTCGAAGCGGTGCGCAGATACGCGGAGCAACTGCCCTACGTCGTCTACACCGGGCGGAACCTGTTCACCTGCTCGCAAGATACCCAGGAAGCGATCAAGAGGGTCATTCAAGAGCATGGCATCAACCGCGTCGTCGTGGCCTCTTGTTCGCCGCGCACTCATGAGCCTCTCTTCCAGGAGACGATCCGCGAGGTAGGGCTGAACCCCTACCTGTTCGAGCTGGCCAATATCCGCGATCAATGTTCCTGGGTGCATATGCGCGAGCCGGAAAAGGCCACCGAGAAGGCCAAAGACCTAGTGCGCATGGCCGTCAACCGCGTGGTGTATCATCGCCCGCTGCACGGCCAGCCCTTGCCCGTGACCCATAGCGCCTTGGTGGTGGGCGGGGGCGTGGCCGGCATGACCGCCGCGCTCAAGACGGCCGGCCAGGGCTATGACGTTTACCTGGTCGAGCGAGAGGCCGAGCTGGGCGGCAACGCGCGGCATATTTATAACACCTTGCGCAACGACGATGTGCAAGAGACACTCCGCGAGATGATCGCCCAGGTGTACGCAAACCCGCGCATCACCGTCTATACCCAGGCTCAGGTCAAGCAGGTCGAGGGCTTTGTGGGCAATTTCAAGAGCGTCATCGAACAGGCGGCGAATGGCCATGGCCCTCGTGAGGTGACGGTAGAGCACGGCGTGGTCATCGTAGCCATAGGCGGCGAGGAACGCGCCACATCCAGCTATCTGTACGGACAGGATCCCCGCGTCCTCACCCAGCGCGAGCTGGAGGAGGCTTTGGCCACCAAAGAGCTGGCCGCCTTGGCCAAAGGAAAGGGTACCGTGGTCATGATCCAGTGCGTCGATTCGCGCACGGAGGAACATCCCTATTGTAGCCGGATCTGTTGCTCGCAGGCGCTCAAGAACGCCATCCGCATTAAAGAGCGGTACCCCGATAGCAATGTGTATATCCTGTACCGCGATATGCGCAGCTATGGGCTGCGCGAGCACTACTATCAACAAGCGCGAGACCTGGGCGTGATCTTTGTCCGCTATGATCTGCAGCCCGACGAGCGCGGCTACGGCGGCCTGCCCGTGGTGGAAAATATAGACGGCCGCTTGACGGTGCGCGTCTTTGATCCGGTGCTCCAGGAGGATTTGGTCTTGCAGCCCGATCTGTTGGCGCTCAGCGTGGGCATCGCACCACGGCCCGATGCCGAACGCCTGGCCACCATGCTCAAGGTGCCGCTTAACGCCGAAGAATTTTTCCTCGAGGCGCATATGAAATTGCGCCCCGTCGAATTTGCTACGGATGGCGTCTATTTGTGCGGCCTGGCGCATGGCCCCAAGTTCCTGGATGAAGCCATCGCCCAGGCGGGCGCGGCCGTGTCGCGGGCTTGCACCGTACTGTCTCAGGAGCGCCTCATGTCGCCCGGTGCCGTGGCCCATGTGGATCAGGTGGCTTGCGTGGCCTGCGGCGATTGTGTGGCCATCTGCCCTTATGGCGCCATCGATATGAAGCGCGGCAAAGAGGTGTTGCGCCGCGTGTTCAAAGACTGCGCCGAAGTGAACCCGGCCTTGTGCAAGGGCTGTGGCGCTTGCGCCGCCGCTTGCCGCTCCGGGTGCATCACCTTGGAGGGCTTTGACGACGTGCAGATCATGGCCCAGATCGCGGCCTTGGTCGCCGATTAGCTTATATCGATTTTTGCGAAACGAACCCATTCATCAGAAGCCTTTTGCGACAACTCTCTCGAGGGGAGGCCCATGAGCGAACAAAATAACCCGGATTGGGAGCCAAAAATCTTGGCCTTCCTATGTAACTGGTGCTCCTATGCCGGGGCCGACCTGGCCGGCACGTCGCGTATGCAGTATCCGCCCAGCGTGCGGGTGATCCGTGTGCCTTGTTCGGGGCGGGTGAACCCGATCTTTATCGTCGAGGCGTTGCGTCAGGGCGCCGATGGCGTGCTGGTCTCCGGCTGCCATCCCGGCGACTGCCACTACTCCGAGGGCAACTATTACGCGCGGCGCCGCTTCGCCCTGTTGCAGCGTTACCTGGAATATTTGGGCATCGAGCCGGGGCGCGTGCAATTTTCCTGGGTGTCTGCCTCCGAGGGCGGCCGTTTCGCCGAGGTGGTGACCAAAGTGACCAATGACATCAAAAAGCTGGGGCCGGCCCGCCGGCTGAATATCAATGCCCGGCCTCAACAGCAACCGTCGGTGGCGGGCCGGGCTGCGGAGGAGGCCTCATGAACACTCTGCCCCAGGCCATCCAAGAACGCATCGCCCAATGGCTCGAAGCGGGCGAGATCGAAGTCTTTATCGGCTACGAACGGGGGCCGGTCCCGCTGCGGGCTACCCCGGCGTTTGTCCGCGACCCCAAGGAGGTGGGGCGCCTCATTTGGGATGCCACCTGCGAGAACAATCTGGTTGCCTTTTTGCCCAAGTATCGCGGTAAAAAGGTGGGCATTTTGGTCAAAGGGTGCGATTCTCGGGCTATCAACGGCCTTATCCAGGAAGGTCAGGTCCAGCGCGCGAACCTCAAGGTCATCGGCGTCCACTGCGCCGGCGTCGTCGACCCGCTACAGGTGGCCAGACGCCTCGGCGTGCCCGTCGAGGCGCTCGAACAAGTGGGTTTGGAAGGCGAGCTTCTGCGGGCCAACGGCGTCACCCTCCCTGTGGCCGAGGTGCTCTACGATCTTTGTAAAACCTGTGCCCAGCACAACCCCGTCGTCGCCGATGAAACGATAGGTAGCGAAATCCCCGACGCCTCGCGCGACGAGGCCTTTGCCCATGTGCGCGAGATGGAGGCGTTGAGCAGCGATGAGCGTTGGGCGCGCTTTACCCAGGAGCTAGAACGGTGTAATCTGTGTTACGCTTGTCGCAATGCCTGCCCCATGTGCTATTGCAACGTTTGCTTCGTCGATCGCACCATGCCGCGCTGGTTCAACCAGACCACCACGGCCGAGGACATCCAGTTCTACCAGATCATGCGCACTTTCCATCTCGCCGGTCGATGCGTCGGCTGCGGCGCTTGCACTCGTGCCTGTCCGCAAGGCGTCAACCTTCGGCTGTTGTTGGATAAGTTGCGCCTCGAATGCCTGGAGTTGTTCGGCTACGAGGCCGGCATAAACCCGCAGGTTGAGCCGCCGCTGCGTACGTATCGGCAGGATGACTACAACGACTTTATCATGAGCGATTAGGCTTCAGGCGAGGGCGGCAATGCGCCCTCGGGTTGGTAGAACCTCAGGCCTGCCATGGCCCAGAAAAGGGGAAGGGATTGTGGATTTACTACGCAAGGATCGATTGAGCGCCGGCGTCGGTGAGATGATGAGACGCTATCGCCTGATCGCCCCTCTAGAGCGGGATGGCGAATTGCGTTTTGATATCGTCGAATCGCCGGATAAAGTGACCCTCGATTACTATAACACGGTCAAAGCGCCCAAATCGGCCTTTTTCCCCCAGGCCGAGTGCATGATGCGCTTTGGCCGGCAGCTCGGCCATTTTAACCAGGTAGAAGAGGTGCCTCTGGACGAGACCCCGACGGTGCTTCTAGGGGTGCGGCCTTGCGATGCGCGCTCTTTCTTGTTGCTAGATGCCATCTTTGCCCGCGGGCCGTTTCTCGACCCTTATTATCGGGCGAGGCGCCAAAATACGGTCGTCGTCAGCCTGGCCTGTACCAAGCCGCGACAGACCTGTTTCTGCCATGCTTTTGGCAGCGGCCCCGAAGATCCCGAGGGCAGTGATCTGTTGCTCCGCGATGCAGGCGATGCCTATTTGGTGCAGGCCGTCTCTGAGCGGGGCAAAGCGTTGCTGGACGAGCTGGGGCCGGGCCTGGGGCTGGAAAAGGCTGATGATGCGCATATCGCCATGGCCGAGGCGACGCGCCAGGCCGCTCAGAGCCGATTGGTCGCCATTGAGCCGGTGACCGGCATCGAGGCGATCTTGGCCGGGCTGTTTGACAGCGGCGTCTGGGCCGAGATCTCGGAAAAATGCCTGGCCTGCGGCACCTGCACGTATACATGCCCCACGTGTCATTGTTTCCGCATCGAGGACATGGTGCGCGCTCACGACGGCGAGCGCCTGCGCGCCTGGGATTCCTGCATGTACGAGATCTTTACCAAGCATGCCTCGGGCCACAACCCTCGTCCCGACCAGGCCGCCCGTTGGCGCCAGCGCACCATGCACAAGTTCGAATATCTGCCGCGCAACGTGGGCCGCTACGGGTGCGTCGGTTGTGGGCGCTGTATCTTGGCCTGCCCTGTGCGCATGGACATCCGCCAGGTGCTCGATCGTGTGCGCCGCGAGGCGGCCCAGCAGGTGGAGGTGGAGGCATAATGGTTGAACGAATCGTCGGCGCGCATACCTGCGCCTGTGGGCGCTATGGCGCCAACCCCTATGTGCCGATGAGTATGCGCATTCTCGACATCCGCGATGAGGTGGATACGCGCACCATCAAAACCTTTGATCTGGCCTTTGTCGACGAGGCCGACGCCGCTCAATTTCAATTCCTGCCCGGCCAGTTTTGCGAGGTGTCGGTCTTTGGGGTGGGCGAGTCGCCCTTTGGCATTGCTTCCTCGCCCACCGAAAAGGATTTCGTACGCTTTACCGTGAGCAAGGCGGGCGTAGTCACCAGTAAGCTCCACAGTTTAAAACCGGGCGACATCGTCGGCATGCGCGGCCCCCTGGGGAATTGCTACCCATTGGAACGGATGCGTGGCAAAGATGTGGTGGTCATCGGCGGTGGTTTTGCCTTTACCACCCTGCGCTCGCTTATCATCTATATACTCAGCGAGCGCGAGGCCTATGGCAAGATCACCGTGGTGTATGGGGCGCGCACGCCGGGGTTGCTGATGTATCGCGACGAACTCGACGCCTGGGACGCACGAGAGGACATCGAAATGGTGCAGACCATCGATGTTCCGGCGCCGGGCTGGACGAAAAAGGTCGGTTTTGTGCCCAATGCCGTCGAAGAGACCGCGCCCGATTCGAGCAACGCCATCGCCGTCATCTGCGGCCCGCCTGTGATGATACGTTTCACTCTGCCCGTCATGACCAAGCTGGGCTTTCAGAAGGAGCAGATTTATACCTCTCTGGAGAACCGTATGCAGTGTGGCATCGGCAAGTGCGGTCGTTGTAACGTCGGCCATAAATACGTCTGTCTCGATGGGCCGGTGTTCAGCATGGCGGAGTTGGATGAATTGCCGCCGGAGTATTAGGAGGATGCCATGTTCACCGACATGACCGTTAATCAGTTCCTCGATGCCCTGGCCTCCAGCGAGCCGACGCCCGGCGGCGGCAGCGGCGCGGCTCTGGGAGGCGCGCTGGGCGCAGCTCTGGTCAGCATGGTCTGCAACCTGACCATCGGCAAAAAGGGGTATGAGGAGGTCAGCGAGCGCCTGTCTCAAGTGTTGGCGGATGCCGAGGCGTTGCGCCAGGAGCTGCCCCAACTCTTGGAGGCCGACACCCAAGTCTATGGCCGGGTCATGGAGGCGTATCGCCTGCCGCGCAAGACGCCCGAACAGAAACAGGCTCGCGAGGAAGCCATGCAGGCGGCGCTCATCGAGGCGGCCAAGGTGCCGCTCACTATCGCCGAGCGATGTGCGCGCATCGTGGACTTGGCCTTGCCCGCCGCCGAGCTGGGCAATCAATGGGCGGTCAGCGACGCCGGCGTCGGCGCCTTGCTGGCCGAAGCCTGCATGCATGCGGCCTTGCTCAACGTCTATATTAACCTGGCCAGCATCCGCGACCAGGAGTTCGTTCAAGAGACCAAACGGCGCATCGAGCAGATCACCGCAGGCAAGACCGAGGTCAAAAACCGCGTGCTGGCTTTGGTGCATCAAAAAATCGGGGTAAGTTAGGGCTGAGAGGAGAAGGAGGTTCTATGACGGCAGAGATTTTAGATGGCCGCGCCTTGAGCAGGACGATTGCCGAGGAAATTGCCCAACAGGTGCAAGCCTTTCAAAGCGCACACGGCCGGGTGCCGGGTATTGCGGTGGTGCAGGTGGGCGAGGATCCGGCTTCGGCTTGGTATGTGCGCCAGATCGAACGCAGCTTTAAGCGGGCCGGCATGGAGTTCGCCTTGCATACGCTGCCCGCCGATGCTCAGGCCGAGGATCTGGTGGGGCTGCTCAAGAAGCTGAACGCCGACGAGCGCACCAACGGCATCATCGTACAAATGCCCCTGCCGGAACACCTCCCTCAGACGTTGGTCACGGATATCCTCGACCCACGCAAAGACGTGGATGGCATCCATCCCATCAACGCCGGCAAGCTGATGCAAGGTGCGCCCGATTATTTTGCGCCGGCCACGCCCGCCGGGGGGATGGAGATCCTCAAACGTTACCATATCGACCTCAAGGGCAAGCGCGCCGTGATGGTGGGGCGCAGCAACATCGTAGGCCGCCCCATGGCTTTGTTGATGCTGCACCAACACGCTACTGTCACCATCTGTCACTCGCGCACGGTGGATTTGCCCGCCCGCTGCCGCGAGGCCGATATCTTGGTGGCGGCCATCGGCAAGGCCAAGATGATCACCGGCGATATGATCAAGCCCGGCGCGGTGGTGGTGGATTTTGGCGTGAACGTCGTGGGCGATAGCATCGTCGGTGATGTGGACACCGAGGCGGCTATGGAAGTGGCCAGCTATGTCACTCCCGTACCGGGTGGCACGGGCCCCATGACGAACATTATGCTCATGCTCAACACCCTGGAAGCCGCGCGCAGGCAGGCAGGGGGGTAAAGAGCGACCAGGCTCGAGACCGGATCGATTTGGCAACCAGTTTTTCAACATTAGGAGGGAGTTTAACATGCTCAGTGACCTTGCCATTGCTCAACAGGCGGAAATAAAGCCCATTCTCGAAATCGCCCACTCCATTGGCCTTCGCGACGATGAGCTCATCCCCTATGGCTGGTACAAAGCCAAGGTCCGCCTAGAAGTGCTCGAGAGGCTTAAGGATAGGCCCAACGGCAAGTATATCGATGTCACGGCTATCACCCCGACGCCCCTCGGTGAGGGCAAGACGACGACCACGGTAGGTTTGACTCAAGCCCTCGGCACGGCCCTGGGCAAAAAAGTGATGGCCTGCATCCGCCAGCCCAGCATGGGGCCGACTTTTAACATCAAGGGCGGCGCCGCCGGCGGGGGCTATAGTCAGATCATCCCCATGGAGGATTTCAACCTACACCTCACCGGTGACATCCATGCGATCTCGGTGGCGCACAATCTGGTCGCGGCGGCTCTGGATACAAGGATGTACCACGAAAGCCGGCAGAGCGATAGCGCCCTCCGCAGGCGAGGGATCACCCGCCTGGACATCGATCCCGCCACGATCACCTGGAACCGGGTGGTCGATGTGTGCGATCGGTCTCTGCGCGAGATATTGATCGGTTTGAACGACAGCAAGCTGGCCGATGGCTCGCCCAGCCCCATCTTCCCCCGCAAGACGGGCGTGGACATCACCGTGGCCAGCGAATTGATGGCCATCCTGGCCTTGGCCACCAGCCTCAAGGATCTACGCGCGCGGGTGGGGCGGGTCGTCGTTGGCCTGAACAAGCAGGGCAATCCGGTGAGCCTGGAGGATCTCGGTGTGGCGGGGGCCGTGGCCGTCTTGCTCAAAGACGCCATCATGCCCAACCTGCTGCAGACCCTTGAGGGGCAGCCGGCCTTTGTCCACGCCGGCCCGTTCGCCAATATCGCCCATGGCAACTCGTCGATCGTGGCGGATCAGATCGCGCTCAAGCTCGTCGATTATGTGGTCACGGAATCGGGCTTTGGCGCCGACATTGGCATGGAAAAGTTCTTTGATATCAAGTGTCGCGTCAGCGGTCTCATTCCTAACTGCGTGGTGTTGGTGGCCACGGTGCGGGCGCTCAAGATGCACGGCGGTGGGCCCACGGTGACGCCCGGCGCCCCGCTCGATAAGGCCTACACCGAGGAGAATCTCCCCTTGCTCGAGGCGGGCCTGGGGAACTTGGGCGTGCACATTCGCAACGCCAGGCGCTTCGGCATTCCCGTCGTGGTGGCGGTGAACAGCTTTACCTCCGATACCCCCGCCGAGCTCAAGATGGTGCGCGATTACGCCGTGTCGCAAGGAGCCGAGGATGCGCTCGTTTGCAAGCACTGGGCGGAGGGTGGCAGGGGTGCCGCCGCGCTCGCCGAGGCCGTCGTCGCCGCCTGTGAAAAGCCCAGCAATTTCCAGTTCCTCTACCCGCTGGAATGGCCCATCAAAAAGAAGATCGAACATATCGCCAAGACGATCTACGGCGCTGCCGGCGTTACCTACGAGCCTCGGGCCGAGGAACAGATCGCCAACTATGAGCGCGCGGGCTTTGGCAACTTGCCCATCTGCATGGCCAAGACGCACCTGAGCCTGAGCCATGACCCGACGCTCAAGGGTGTTCCTACCGGCTTTATCATGCCGGTGCGCGAGGTGCGGGCCAGTGTGGGCGCCGGCTTTGTCTACCCGCTGATCGGGCAGATGAGCACCATGCCGGGCCTGGCCACCCGTCCGGCGTATATGGATATCGACTTGGACGAGAACGGGAACGTGGTCGGCCTGTTCTAGGGCGTTGGTCCTTTGGCCTAGGGCCGTACGGGAAAATCGATCGGGTGCCTGGCGCTTGGCTCATCTGTGAGCCGTTGCCAGGCACCTCAATCGATGCGAACAAGTATTAATCGCCAATTTGGACAGAATGGATAAAGTTAGGACAATATAGCTTGGTGTCGAGCGTCGAAGGTACGACGTTTGTGGAGGAATGGAATGAAGAAATTTACCATCAGTGTGCCCAGTATGTATGCAGATCATCACGTCTTGCGGGTGCGCGAAGCGCTACTCGGCCTCCCGGGCGTGGTCAATGTCGTGGCCAGCTCTGCGGGTCGGCGCGTTACCGTCGAGACGAACGATGGCGTGACGCCACAAGAGGTCGGCCGTATCTTGACCGAAGCGGGCTACCCGCTCAATCGGGAACCGGCTCTCCCCCAACTGCCCGAGAATTCCCAAGACGGCTCTTCCTGGTATATGTTGATCCATCGGGTGACCAAGACCGATCGGCGTGATCTCGAAATGTCCGGCGACTTTCGTCGCTACTAAAGGCCCGTGTTCGTGGCGTATACCCCGAATCTCGCCTTGACCTATCGATCTTTCCTTGGTGATTGGTAATTCTTTGTATAGTAAGGAGTAATTCCATGTCTGACGAACTGAGCGTGGATCGCGCGGCGTGCATGATTCTCGAAAGTTGTGAAGAAGAGATAGTGACCGCGTTCGACCGGGCCGGTTCTCTCAAGCCCTGTCCCATCGGCTCCGAAAGCCTTTGTTGCAAAGTCTGCTATATGGGGCCGTGTCGTCTGGTGGGCAAAACCGATCGTGGTGTGTGCGGGGCCACCCGCGCCACCGTCGCGGCGCGTAACTTTGCCCGCTCCGTGGCTGCCGGTGCCTCGGCCCACTCGGATCATGGCCGTGACCTGGCCTTTACCCTGATGGCCGCCGCCCAAGGCGAGACCCAGGGGTATCGCATCCGTGACGTGAATAAGCTCTATGCGGTGGCCGAACTGTTGGGCATCGAGACCAAGAATCGCAGCGTGAACGATATCGCCTATGATGTGGGCAAGGAGGCGCTGGACAACTTTGGGCGCCAGCGGGGCACGATCACCTATCTATCTCGGGCTACCCGTCGTCGCCAGGCTTTGTGGAAGGAGCTCGACATCGAGCCGCGCGGGATCGACCGCGAGGTGGTCGAGCTGTTGCATCGCACCCATATGGGTGTCGATCAGGACGCCGAGCACATCCTCGACGCGACCATGCGCTGCGCGTTGGGCGACGGTTGGGGGGGCTCTATGTTGGCCACCGACATCAGCGATATCCTCTTTGGCACCCCTAGCCCCTTGCAGAGCCAGGTAAACCTCGGTGTGCTCAAAGAGGATCAGGTGAACATCGTCCTCCATGGCCACGAGCCCACCCTGTCGGAGATGATCGTCGCTGCCTCCTCCGATCCGGAGTTGTTGGACTATGCCGCCTCCAAAGGTGCCAAGGGCATTAACCTGGCCGGCATTTGCTGCACGGCCAACGAGGTGCTTATGCGCCACGGCATCCCGCCGGCGGGCAATTTCCTGTCGCAAGAGCTGGCCATCGCCACAGGCGCCGTGGAGGCCATGGTCGTGGATGTGCAGTGTATCATGCAGGCTCTAGCCGATGTGGCCAAGCGCTTTCACACCAAGTTGATCGCCACCTCCAAGAAGGCCAAGATCGAAGGGGCTGAGTTTATCCCCTTTGATGAGCACAAAGCCTATGACAGCGCCAAGGCCATCGTCCGCGCGGCGATCGATCAATTTCCAAAGCGCGGCTCCACTCGTATCCCGCCGATCAAGGAGGAATTGATCGCCGGCTTTTCTCACGAGTACATCGGTTACATGCAGGGCGGGCTCTATCGTAGCTCCTTCCGTCCGCTCAACGATGCCATCATCGCCGGGCGCATCCGCGGCCTGGCCGGCGTGGTGGGCTGCAACAATGCCCGTGTCAAACAAGATGAGGGCATCACCAAGATCATCCGCGAGCTGATCCGCAACGACGTGTTGGTCGTCGTCACCGGTTGCGCCGCCACCGGCGCCGCCAAAGACGGCTACCTGCGGCCCGAATTTATGGAGGAAGCCGGCGCCGGTTTGCGCGAGGTCTGCGAGGCCATCGGCATCCCGCCCGTGCTCCATGTCGGCTCTTGTGTGGACAATTCGCGTATCCTGACCATCCTCACCCAGTGCGCTACCGAAGGTGGCCTGGGCGACGACATCTCCGACCTGCCTGCCGTGGGCATCTGTCCGGAGTACATGTCTGAGAAGGCGGTGTCCATCGGCACCTATGTGGCCGCTTCCGGTATCTATGTCCTCTTTGGCGTCCACAACCCGGTGGGGGGCAGCCCCGAGGTGGTTGACCTGATCTCCAACGGTTGGATGAAAAAGGTGGGCGGCGGCATTGTGTGGGAGCCCGATACGGACAAATTGCTCGAACTGGCTTTTGCGCATATTGATCGCAAGCGCCGAGACTTGGGGCTCGCCGCGTACGACCCGACCCGCTTTGGAGCAAGCGGCGACCGTTTGATCGAGAAATTGGAGCAGCAGCTCGGTCAAGAACAAGTCGTCGGGCTCTATTCGGCAAACCCCTCATCCTCGACGCCTGCGGCTGAATCGTAGGAGGTGTTGAAGTATGTCTCGATATATTGCCAAGCGAGCCATCCGCGGAGCGAACCTCATCGTCCAAGAGGCCGATCAGATGCTCCAATCGGCCATCGCCGATCTGGGGGCAGATACGCCGGTGGCTTTTACCAACACCGCCTACTATCTGCCGGTGATCCTGGGCT
>JACIWY010000001.1 GCA_014360745.1 Chloroflexota bacterium | reverse complement strand
TCGGCGGCAGGAGATCCCCGGTCGGGCCGGAAGATGACGGTGGGGCTCGTTCGTCCTCAATATTAAGGAAAGAGTGGTGAACGGGGAACGGCACACCTACGTCATCGAACTCATCCTTGAAATGAGAAAGCATGGGTGGTTATGGACGGAAGAGTATTGCTGGCACAAGAAGAACTGCTACCCTGGCAAGTGGCCAAATAGGTTTCGAGATGCCTGGGAAAGGTGCCTTCATTTCACCAAGCGGCGCAGGTTCAACATGTATCAGGAAGCCGTTATGGTACCCATGGGGGATTGGGCCGAGGCTCGCTTAAAGAATTTGAGCGAGACGGACAGGCGCCGGGATGAATCCAGGGTGAACAGCGGCTTTGGCAAAAATGTGTCTAATTGGCTGGGTAGGGATAAGGTCTATCCTACAAATGTCTTGCACATGGCCACAGAGTGCTCGAATCGGGCCCATAGCGCCGTCTTTCCTGTTGGGCTTCCAGAATGGTTCATCAAATTGTTCACCGTCGAGGGGGACCTGGTGTTAGATCCCTTCATGGGGTCCGGCACGACAGGTGTGGCGGCCAAGGGCCTCTGCCGTGATTACGTGGGCATCGAGGTAATGCCCGAGTATGTCGTGGAAGCACAAGAACGCATCGTTGCCACTGAGCCGGGTTGTCCGAGCCGGTTTGGTAAGGAATTCGCAGGCGGGTTGTACGAGACGATTTTGACGTCCTCCGCCCACGATATATAATATGACCAAATTACTCAAATATTGGATGGTGAGATAGGATCATGGCCGTGCGACCGATTCTGACGGCGGAGCACCCGCTGTTGCACAAAAAGGCGATCAAGGTCACCCAGTTTGGCGATAGCTTGCAGCGCCTGGTGCGGGACATGTTCGACACGTTGCATGCGGCTCAGGGATTGGGGCTCGCTGCGCCGCAGATCGGCGTGCCTCAGCGTGTGTTCATCGTCGAAATGCCCCCGGAGGTCGATGAAGAGGGCCATGAGGTGGCCCCCGCCGAGCGATATATCCTGGTGAACCCCGAGATCGTCAAAACGCGGGGCGAGGAAGAGATGGAAGAGGGGTGCTTGTCGGTGCCGGGGTATCGCGGCCTGGTAAAGCGGGCTACTTATGTGGTCATCAAAGGGCAGGATCTCAGGGGCAAGCCGGTGCGTTATCGGGCTGAGGGACTACTGGCCCAGGCCTTCCAGCATGAAAACGACCATTTGGACGGCATCCTGTACCTCGACCGGCTCGAAGGTGCGGACAAACTATGGTCCATCGAGGCAACAGAGCAGATTCGCGTCACCACGTAGGCCAAGGCCAAGAAATCATCGAGGACCGGCGTCTCGCTATGAGCGCCGGTCTTCTTGTTGGTCGCCCGATTCGTTCGGCAACAAATAGGGCAGCAATTTATCCGCCCGTTCCAAAATGAGATCGGCGCCGGCGCATTCCAATTCGCGGCGGTCACCGAATCCGGAGAGCACCCCCACCGCCATGGCGCCGGAGGCTTTGGCGGCCCTTATGTCCATGACCGTATCGCCCACCAAGAGGCAGTGTTCCGGCGCCACGCCGAGCCGACGTGCGGCCTCGATCACCGGCGCGGGGTGAGGCTTCATCCACCATACATCCTGGCGGCTTATGACCGCCGAAAAATGGGCCCCTAGTCCGGTAGCGGCCACAAAAGCCTGGGCCTCGGGGCGGGCGCGGGTGGTGACCACGGCCAGCTTGTAGTGGGGCGCCAGGGCTTCGATCAGCCGTTGGGTGCCTTCCACGAGGGGGATCCGCTCGCGGGTCGCCAGACCCTTGGAGCGGCGTACGCGATCGGCAAGGCCGGCAATGAGAGGACTGAGTCCCAGCCGCTCGATCAGTGCGATGAGGTAATTGCCCGGCATCTCGATGCTCATTACCATCTTGCGCGCCAGGGTGTTGGTATCCAGCCCGGGCAGCAGACAACGCAACGGCGCCAGGCGGTGGGCCAAGATCTCGGCCCAGCGATTGTCTGTCTCGATCAGGGTGCCATCCAGATCGAACAGGACAGCCTTGATACGATGCATCCCAATGCTCCCCAGCCCCGGATCGCCGATTACATCCGCACCGGCAAGCCCCGGACATGCAAATATTCCTTGACCTCGGGCACGCGCAATTGTTGATAATGGAAGAGCGAGGCGGCCAGAGCCGCGCTGGCTCCGCCCTCGGTGAGCGCCTCGTAGAAATGGGCCAACGCCCCCGCTCCGCCCGAGGCGATGACGGGGATTGACACCGCCTCGGCCACGGCGCGGGTGAGGGGGATGTCATAGCCGTCCTGCGTGCCGTCGCGATCCATGCTGGTGAGCAGGATCTCACCCGCGCCTCGCGCCTCGGCCTCTCGAGCCCACTCGACGGCGTCGCGCCCCACGGGGATGCGCCCGCCGTTGATATACACCCCCCAGCGGCCGTTGGCCTCTCGCTTGGCGTCAATGGCCACGACGATGCATTGTGAACCAAAGCGCATCGCCCCCTCGGTGATCAAGTCCGGGTTGCGCACCGCCGCGCTGTTGATCGAGGTCTTGTCGGCGCCGGCCAGTAGGATGTTGCGCAAATCGGCCACGGTGCGCAGGCCGCCCCCCACGGTAAAGGGGATATTGATGGCGTCGGCCACGCGGCGCACCATGTCGGTTACAATATCGCGGCGCTCGTGCGAGGCGGTGATGTCCAAAAAGACCAACTCGTCAGCCCGCTCTTGGCTATAGATTTGAGCCTGTTCCACGGGGTCGCCAGCGTCGCGCAGGTCGAGGAAGTTGACCCCCTTGACCACACGCCCATCTTTGACATCCAGGCAGGGAATGATACGTTTGGCCAGCATGTTACTCCTCACCCTTGGCCACCCGCAGCGCATCGGGCAGGGCAATGTGTCCGCGATACAGCGCCATGCCGATGATCACCCCCTCGATGCCCGCCGATTCTTGAGCTTTGAGCGCGCAGATGTCTTCCAACGAGGCCACACCGCCAGAAGCGATGACCTTCAGCCCCGTCTTGCGGGCCAGGGCCGCCGTGGCGCTTACATTCACCCCGCTGAGCATCCCGTCGCGGGCCACATCGGTGTAGATGGCGTGGCATACCCCCAGGCCGGCCATCCGTCTGCCCAGGTCGACGGCCGCAATCTCGGTGGTGTCGGTCCAGCCGTGGATAGCCACCCGGCCATCGCGAGCGTCGATGCCCACGGCGATGGCTTCCTCCCCGTGGCGAGCCAGAGCCTCCGCTACGACCTCCGGCTGGCGCACAGCGACCGTGCCCAGGATAACGCGGCGCACGCCCAAATCGATCAGGCGCCTTACATCGTCCACCGTGCGCACACCGCCGCCGAATTGCACCGGCAAAGCGATCGAGCTGAGAATGCGTTCCAACGCGGCCAGATTGGCCGCGCCGGCCTCGCCCAGGGCGCCGTCCAGGTTGACGACGTGCAGCCACTCGGCGCCCTCTGCGGCCCAGCGTTCGGCGGCCTCAAGCGGGTCGTCGGCGAACACCGTCTCCTCCTCGGCGAGCCCCTGGCGCAAGCGGACGCAGCGTCCCTTGCGCAGATCGATGGCCGGGTAAATGATCATGACCTCGCTCCAAAACTATATTCGACAAAAGGCTTGCGGCTCGGCGTCGAGCAACCTTAGCCCGGCAGAGCGTAGCCGGCAACCTTTAAAAAGTTGCGCAGGATGCGTTCCCCCACATCCTGGCTCTTTTCCGGATGGAACTGGATGGCATACAGATTGCCCTGCGCCACCGCCGAGCAAAAATCGATGCCGTAATCGGTCGTAGCGGCGATGAGCGTCGGATCCTCCGGAGCGCAATAGTAGGAATGGACGAAATAGGCATAGCTGTGATCAGGCAGGCCATGCCATAGGGGCACGGCCTGCGCCTGATGGATCTGGTTCCAGCCCATATGCGGCACCGTCAGGCCATGGGAAAAGCGTCGCACCCGCCCGGCCAAGATGCCCAGGCCGCGATGCTCGCCCATCTCTTCGCTCACCTCAAAGAGCAATTGCATCCCCACGCAAATGCCGAAAAAAGGCACTCCGTCGCGCACGGCGGAGAGGATCGGTTCCTCTAGCCCCAAAGCGCGCACGTTGCCGATGGCGTCGCCAAAAGCGCCCACGCCAGGCAGCACCAGGGCCTTGGCCCGGCGAATCTCGGCCGCCTCGCTGGTGACGCGGGCCTCGACGCCCAACCGCTTAAAGGCCATATACACACTGCGCAGGTTGCCCACGCCATAATCGATAAGCATCAACATCCTACAACGTCCCCTTGGTCGAAGGCACATCGCTCCGCCGCGGATCGAGGGCCACCGCCTGGCCCAGCGCCCGCCCCAGTCCTTTGAAAACCGCCTCGATGATGTGGTGCGCGTTGGTGCCGCGAGCTTGTTGTATGTGCAAGGTTAGGCCGCCATGCTGAGCCAAGGCGCGCAGGAATTCGGGCACCAGCTCCACATCAAAGGTGCCCACTTTATCCGCCGAGATGTCCAGATCGCAGCTCAACCACGGTCGCCCCGAGATGTCCAGCGCCACAAGCACCAGGGCTTCATCCATGGGCACCCATTGGCTGCCGTAACGCACAATGCCACGTTTGTCCCCCAGTGCCTGGGCCAAAGCCTGGCCCAGGCAAATGCCTATATCCTCCACCGAGTGATGATCGTCGATCTGCGTGTCGCCACGACAGGTCACCTCTAAATCAAAAAGGGCGTGTGCGGCCACATGGCTGAGCATATGATCCAAAAAGGGCACGCCGGTGTCGAGTTGCCAGCGGCCGGAACCGTCGAGATCCAGGCGCAACGAGATGTCGGTTTCCTTGGTCTGACGGTGAACCTTGGCTTGGCGGCAAGTTGAGTTATTGACCATCTTGACGCTCCTTGTCCAGCGCTCTGAAGACCATGAGCACGGCTTCGTCTTGCATCGGCGTGCCGACCGTGATGCGGATACAGTCTTCAAGGGGCGGGCGGAAATAACGCAGGATGATCCCTCGCTTCTCCATCGCCTGCCGGATGGTCTCGACGGCCATCCCTTGCACGCGACAGAGCAAAAAGTTCGCCTGGCTGGGATAAATACGCAAAAAAGAGATTTCCTGGAGCTTGGTTCGCAAACGCTCGCGTTCGGCCACGATCTTGTGGATATTGGCCTGAGCCGTGGGCAGATCTTCCAAGGTGGCCTGGGCCGCCGCCTGGGCCAGCCCGTTGACGTTATAGGGCGATTTGAGCCGATACAGGGCCGTCATCAACGTCTGCGGAAAGACGCCGTAACCTACCCGCAGGCCGGCCAAGCCTCCCCATTTGCTAAAGGTGCGTAATACGATCAGGTTGTCACGTTCGGCCACCCATCCCACGCGAGAGTTTTGAGCGGCATCGCCGAATTCGATATAGGCTTCGTCGAGGACGACGAGCAACGGCAGCTCTAGCAGGCGCGCCAGTTCCGCGTCGGACAACAACTGCCCATCGGGGTTGTTGGGCGAGGCCAAAAAGAGCACCTTGGGCTGCGGGTCACGCTGGCACAGAGCGACGATACCCTCCACATCGACTCGAAAATCTTGATCGCGGGGGATCTCGATCACCTCCAGGTCGTTGGTCACGCCGTAAAAAGAGTACATGCCGAAGGTAGGTGGGCAATCGATGACCTGCCCGATGCCGCCGCCGGCTGGCGAGGGGCGGAAAAGGCGCAAGGTCAAGTCGATCAACTCGTCGGAGCCGTTGCCTACCAAAATGCATCCCGGATCGACGTTTAGATACTCGCCGATGGCCTGGCGCAGCCGACGGCAGATAGGATCGGGATAGCGGTGGGCGTAGGCATAACCGGTGAGGATGTCCAACGTGTGCTTGGTGGGCCCGTAAGGGTTCTCGTTGGCATCCAGCTTGATCAGCCCGCCCACGGGCAGGCCCAAGCGATGCGCCACCTCCTCCAGGGGCTCGGGGGCATACTCTTGTAGGCCGCGCACCCGCTCGCCGATCAGCCGGGTCAGGTTCCATTCGGTATCTCGTATGCTCATAATCGCCTCTCTTTCGGAGCAAACGGGTTCAAGGGTCAGGGTTGCTGACGTATGCGCACCGCCCGGGCATGGCCGGTGAGTCCTTCCTTCTCGGCCAACACCAAGGCGGCAGGGCTCAGTCGCCGGGCGAGCTCGGGGCCTATGGCAAAGACACTGGTGATCTTGAGAAAGTCCCAGACGTTCACCGGCGAAGAGAAACGGGCCGTCTGGCCGGTGGGCATGATATGGCTGGGCCCCACTACATAATCCCCCAGTGCCTCGGAGGACAGCTCACCGACAAAGATGCCGCCGGCATTTTTGACCTTGCCCACCAGCGCCCAGGGATCGGCCGTCAGCAAGCAGAGGTGCTCCGGCGCATACTCGTTGGCCAGCGCGACGGCTTCCTCCAGGTCTCGGACGATGACGATGCCGCCGCGCCTCTGCAGGGCGGCCAGGGCCAGTTCCTGGCGCTCCATGGTCGAAAGTTGTTCGCGCAACGCCGCCTCGACCTGTGTGGCCAAGGTGGCCGAGGGGGTGATCAAAATAGCCGAGGCCAAAGGGTCGTGTTCGGCCTGGGCCAACATGTCGGCGGCGACGTAGGCCGGCTTGGCCGTCTCATCGGCGATGAGCAGCGTTTCCGTGGGGCCGGGGAGTTGGTCGATGTCCACCAGGCCGAACACGCGCCGTTTGGCCAGCACGACAAAGATATTGCCCGGGCCCATGATCTTGTCCACACGACGCACCGACTCGCTACCGTAGGCCAGCGCGGCGATGGCCTGGGCGCCGCCGAGGGCGTAAACCTCATGGACGCCGGCGATATGCGCCGCGGCTAGGATGGTGTCGTTCAGTGCACCGTCGCGCGGCGGCGTGGCTACGACGACCTCCGGCACGCCGGCCACGCGCGCGGGGATGGCGGCCATCAGCAAGGAAGAGGGATAGGGCGCTCGTCCGTTAGGGGCATAGATGCCCACCCGCTCCAGTGGCCGCACGATCTGGCCCAACGCTCCGCCTTCCTCATCCCACTCTAGCCAAGAGTTGCGCGGTTGGTGTGCATGAAACGCGCGGATGCGTTCGGCAGCCAGCTCCAACGCCTCGCGCAGAGGTGGCTCGGTGCGCTCCCATCCCTGGCGAATGCGCTCCTCGGAGACGCGCAACGTTTCCAACTCGACGCCGTCGATCAGCCGCGAATAATGAAACAGCGCCTCGTCGCCCCGCGCCCGCACATCCGCGAGAATGCGCTCCACCACCTCATCCGCGGAAAGCGGCTGCCCAAACAGGGCAGCGATGCGCGTCTGAGCTTCTGGAGATAGCTCATACTCCTCCAGGGCCTGGCGGCGCAGCACCGTATCGCGGCCTGCCTCGGCCCCATATACCATACGCAAGAACGGCTGCTCACTCATACGGTCGTTTCCCCTTTTGTTGCTCGGCCGCGATGGCGCCAAAACGACGCGCCGGGCATCGGATCATGTAAGCCTTATTGTACGCAAGAAGGGCTGATGACCAATTAGGGGGCCTCCAATAGCGCGCCAAGGGATGTTCTTGATGTGCCAGGTCATCATGCGGCCACAAATATCGGCCTTGCAGCAGAGCAAGGCGCCCTTGAGGTTAGGCAACGAGGACCTGTCCAAGATTGCCCTTCCCCGATACTCCCACTCGCCTTGTCAGTTGGCCAGGCACTTAAAGTGCTTGGCGACTTGTGTAGATGTCTCGATCATAGCCCGTCCCACACCATCGCCGGCGACTCGCGTCGAAAGCCCAGCGATTCGAGCAGCGGTTGCATCGCCGTCCCGATGGGCGGCGCCCCGTTCCATTCTTGCACCAAGACGCGTCGGGGGTGGGCGCACAGCCCACCCCCGCGGGTGAGGTCTCGGAGTAGCAGGGAAACGGCCTCGCGCAGGGTGCTCTCGTTCAGTGTGGGCAGGGCCCGCCACCTCGCCCCGCCATGTTCGTAGAGCAGGATCGGCACACCCCGCTGCAACACCACCAGGTTGGAGGGCAGCCGCGCAAAGCGATAGGGGTTGGCCACCTCGGGCAGCCCTGCACCGAGTTCGCGGGTGCCATCGCTCAAGGCCGGGCCGTAGATCATCGCCGGGTCGCAGGCGTTGAGCACCACGAGCGGCGTTTCTTCGTCAGGCTGGGCCGCCTCGCGCAGTGCCCGCACCGCCTCCGGCAAGGCGAACTGCACGCCGGATAGCCCGCGGACAAAGTAGCCACGGCGTACCTCGCCGCGCAGCTCCATGCGTTGCAAATGTCGGTACAGGGTGGCCCAATCCCAGGGGCCTTCTTCGTTGACGACGCACTCGCGGGTTACCACGCCGTAACGCAGCAGGAACTGACGGGCCAAGAGCGCCACTCGCTCCTCATCCGCGAGCGGCGGGCCAAGCGTGCCGGCGCGGTGTACCAGGCTCCATCGCCCGCCCCACGATGTAGAAGGCACCGCCTGCTCCGCGGCCCGCCGTTGAGCCTCGCGCAGCCGCTGTTTGGAGGGCCTGCGGATCAAGGAGGGCTCGCGCCGGGCGCGCCACTCGCCCAGCACCTCATCTAATGAGGAGCGGATGCCGGCGGCGGGGCGCAGCTGGGCGTACGCGCCGGCCAGGAGGATGCGCAGCGCCTCCGGGCTATCGTTGGTGATCAAGCCGGCCAGGGCCAGCTCGACCAGCGCCGCGTCCAACTCGGCGCTCTGCAAGCCGAGCAGTTGGCGCAGTTCGCCAGCATAAAGGGCGCCTTCCTGGCGAAGCGTTTGTAGGGCGGCCCTGGCGCGCTCGCTCAAGTTCGCCTCTGCTTCTTCGACATCCTCGCCAGCGCCCAAAAAGAGGCGGCCCTCGCCGCGAAAGAAAAAGCGCAGCTTGGCCCGTTGGGGGTCGTCTCCCTCAATCGTCCAGACCAGCCCTCCGATGGCCGGGTCTCCCTCGCGGCAGAGCTCGTCCAATAAGGCAGGGCGGTAACCCTCGATCCTGGCCGGGAGCAGGTCGCGTTCCCAAAGGGCCGCTGGTGCCGACAGGCCGCGCATCTGCTGCATGACCTGTATCAACCCCTCGCGCCCTCGTCGCTGCCGAGAGGGGTGCGCACCCTGCCAACGACACAAAAAATCGGCATAGATGGGCAGCTCCACCGGTTGGACTTCTCTGCGCAGCAGGCTGAGGGTGCGACGATGGATGCGTTCCAACACCTGGCGATCGCACCATTCGCGATCTTGTGCCCTCGGGCTGAGCCGCCCGGCCACCAAATGGCCCGTGGCGGCCAACTCCTCCAACTTTTCCTCCAGCCAGGGCGCGGGGAAGGCGTAACGCTCCAGGATGCGCCCGATCGTCAAGGGAGCGTGGGTGCGCAACATTCTGCGCAAAAGCGCCTCTCGCGCGGCCTCCGGCGAGCGTGTGGGCCGAAGCAGCTCCTCGGGCAGGGGCAACGGCGGGACCTCGGGCAGGCCCCAGGCATCCCGATAGCGCCGGTAGTCCTCGGCGTTGATCCAGCGTACTTCGCCCCCCGCCACGGCCGGCACGGAGATCTTGAACACCCTCCCCTCGGCGGCCAAGCGTAAAAGCCAAGCTCGCCCTTCGCCCAGGCAACGCGCGGTCACCTCCTCAGTGCTCAGGTCGCCCAGGTCGCGAAGGATCAGGGCCAATTCCTCAGGGCTGCGCGCCTGGAATCCCTCGGCGATGTGTTGCAGCTCTGCCTCTACGGCGGTGATGGCTTCGGGGCGCAGCAAATCGGGCAGCAATTCCTCGTCCAACAGCTCGGCCAGCAACTCGCGGTTCAGCGCGAGGGCCTGCATCTGGCGAGTGAGCTTGGGCACGTCGTCCTCATAGATCTCAACGTTCATGAACTCCAAGAGCAGCCCGGCCGCCACCGGCGAGGGCATCAGGGTCTCGGCCACCACGAGGCGGATCTCGCCTTCGGCGATGCGCCCCAGCACTTCCATGAGGTGCTTCAGATCGAGCACATCGCGCAGACAGTCGCGATAGGTTTCGAGGATGAGCGGGAAATCCTCCTGCCCTTTGGCTATGGCCAATAGGTCTTTGGCCCGCAGCCGTTGCAGCCAGAAGGGGGTGCGTCGCGAGCCCCTTGTGCCGGGCAACAACAGCGCCCGCGAAGCGTTCATACGGAATTGCGCGCCGAATAGCGCCGACTCGGGCAATTCCCAAAGCAGACGTTGGCGCGCCTCCTCCGGGCCCAAGCGGCGCATCAGCTCGTAGAGCATGTTTGCCGTCGGGAGATCGCGATCGATCTGCATGAGGCGCAAGAGGATGCCGTCATCGTTGACCTGTATCTCGACGCTCATGCCCAGCTCCTCCCGCAGGGCGTGGGCGAGGACGAGCGCCCAGGCGCTGTTGACCCGCCCGCCGAAGCAGGAATGGATGACCGCGCGCGGGTCGCCCAGGGCGTCGTTAAAGCACTCGATAATAACGGTATCGTCGGCCGAGATGGTGCCCAAGACGTCGAGCTGGCTGCGCACATAATGCATCGCATTGCGCGCCGAGCGCTCGTCCATGGCGTATTCCTTCTCCAGCCACTCGACGACGGCTTGGCCTTCCTCACCCCAGTCACCCTCCAGGCTGGCCGATATCTGTGGCAGGTCGGCCACGCGATCGGCCAACTCGCGGCGAAAGGCTCCCAAGCGTAAGCCCAAGTAATAGTCGCGTTTGGGCAACTCACCGTGCCAGAAGGGCATGCGCGGCATGCTGCCCTCGGCCTCGGCAACGATCACCTTGTCCTCGTCGATTTCGATCACGCGCCAGGTGTTGCTGCCCAGGGTAAAGACATCTCCGCGACGCGTCTCAAAGACAAATTCCTCGTCCAGCGTGCCCAACGTCGTCTTGCCGTCGGGCAGGACGACGCGGAACTCGCCCCGGTCGGTGATGGTGCCACCGTTGCGAATGGCCAGCATCCAGCTGCCCGGCAGCGCCGAGAGCCGGTTGTGCACCCGATCCCAGGCGATGCGCGGGCGCAGCTCCAGGACGCCATCGAGCTTTTCTCTATCGGACAGCGTCAACATGCCCAACACGCTGGTATAGGCCTCCCAAGGGAGGTTCTGGTAACCGTAGGCCCGGCGCACCAACCGATAAAGGGCCTGGGCATCCCAATCATGCACAGAAACCATAGCCACGATCTGCTGAGCCAGTACATCGAGGCAGTTCTGCGGCGTGTAGGTGGGCTCGATGTCGCCGTTGAGCATGCCGTGAGCCACGGCGGCGGCGTCGAGCAGGTCCTCGCGATGGGTGGCATAGATACGGCCCACGCTGGTTTGCCCCACCAGATGGCCCGAACGCCCCACCCGTTGCAGGCCTCGGGCGACGCCGCGCGGCGATTGGAGTTGGATCACGGCGTCGACGGAGCCGATATCGATGCCCAGCTCAAGCGAAGAGGTGCCGATGAGCGCGGGCAACTCGCCGGCTTTGAGTTTTTGCTCCAGCTCCAGGCGTATCTCTTTGGCCACCGACCCGTGATGGGCACGGAACGGTCCGTCGACGCGGCCGGTGCCGAACATCCCCTGTCCTTTGGGCACGCCGCTTTTCAATAGCCCCAACGGCGAGCCGGGGGCTATTACCTCCTCTTCTTCCAGGGCGAACTGCTCGTTGAGGCGGTCGGCGGTGCGCTCGGCGGCGCGCCGGCCGTTGGTGAAGATGAGCGTCGTGCGATGACGGCGCACTTCTTGAAGCACATGGGGGATGATGTGAGGCCAGATAGAGCCGCCTGGGATCTGGCGCAGATCGGGCACGACCGTCACAACCTTTAAATCCAGATCCTTCTCGGCGCCGGCGTCGACGATGGTCAGCGCGCGCGCGACCAGGCGCTCCTCTTCGCCGGCGGTCTCCCACTCCTGGCCAACCAAAAAACGCCCCACTTCGTCCAGAGGGCGCTGGGTAGCCGAGAGGCCGATGCGCTGGGGCGAAGCGTCGGCCATCTCCTCCAATCGTTCCAGGCTCAGGGCCAAATGCACGCCGCGCTTGTTACCGCATAGGGTGTGGATTTCATCGACGATGACGGTGCGCACACTGTGCAGCATCTCGCGCGCCTTGGGGCTGGTGAGGATCAGATAAAGCGATTCGGGGGTGGTAATCAAGATGTGGGGTGGTTTGCGCACCATGGCCTGGCGCGCCGTCGACGGCGTATCGCCCGTGCGCACCGAGACGCGCAGCGGAGGTAGGGGCTGGCCCATCTCTTGAGCAGTGCGGCGGATGCCGCTCTGCGGCGCGCGCAGGTTGCGCTCGATGTCGTTGTTCAACGCCTTGAGCGGCGAGATGTACAAGATCTGGACGCCCTGTGTCTCCGGTTCCTCGATGAGCCGCCGGTAGATACGGTCGATGCCCCACAAAAAGGCGGCCAGTGTTTTGCCCGAGCCGGTGGGCGATAAGATCAAGGTATGTTCCCCTCGTTGGATGGCCGGCCAACCCAGGGCCTGGGGCGGGGTGGGCCGGCCATAGGTGGCGCGGAACCAACGCTGGACGGGCGGGAGAAAGGGGGCCAAGGGATTGGGCATGCTGCCTCCTGGGCGACGGCACAACCGGCAAAATCCTGAAAGCTCGATATTTTAGAAAAACAGTATATCCGCACAAATGTTCTAGGGCAAACGAGCTGTGCGGCGTTTGCGTTTTGTGGCTGAGATGCGCTCCATCAAGCTCCTGGGCAAGAAACTCAGGATGAGGGCCGGATAGGTTTGTGCCAAGAAGGGATCATGGCGCAGGGCTGCCCATAGGGCGCGGCGCGCTTCACGACGGTTTCCCCTTTTTAGCTGGGCCACCCCTATCTGCAAGTAAAGCCGCGCCAATCGTTTGCCCCTCAAGGGTGCTAGTTCGGGGAATTGCCTCACCAGTTCCTCGGTGGAAGCGATGGTGTATTCCGCCCCACGGACGGCGTTGGCGCCCAAACTATTCGGGCGTTGCGTTTTGAGCGCCAGCGCCTCATCCAGTCGGGCAATGGCGAATTGAGCAGCGATGCGCGTCCATAGTTCGCGGTCCTGGCGCATGCGCAGCCTCTCGTTAAAGAGCCCCACGACGTCGAACACCTCACGGCGCACCATCACCGTGGAGGGAGGGATCCCTCCACCCCCTTGGATAAAGAGACGGCGCAATGTCGCTCGGCGGTCGTCTGTTGGCGAGAAGGGATGGGTAATGCCCAGATCGCGGCCCTCCGGGGTGACAAGCCGGGCACGGGTGTAGCACATGCCCACCGTGGGGTGTGCGCGCAAAAAGGCAACCTGGGCCGCCACCTTGCCCGGCAGCCAGCGGTCATCGGCATCCAGGAAGGCGATGTACTCGCCATGTGCCTGACGGATGGCCGTGTTGCGTGCGGCGGGCAAGCCACGGTTTTCGTGATGACGAATGACCCTGACCCTTGGGTCGGTGGTGTAAGGCGCGATGACTTGAACGGATTCGTCCGTGGATCCGTCGTCGACGATGATTACCTCCAGCGGCGTATACTCTTGGGCCAAAGCGTTCTCGATCGCCCCGGCCACATATTCCGCGTCGTTATAGCAAGTGATGATCACACTGACGCCGCCATCGGACAATAAACGCCGGGTTTGCCGTTCTCCAGTCGCTCTCAAGTGGTAGCCTCCCCGAATGAGTAACGCTCCCCAGTTCGCCTTTAAGGTTCAAGACGCCAGGCACCGGGAAAGTGCCCAGCACCTGTGTGGCACTTGGTGCGGCAAGAGGCGAACCTTTTTATTTGCCGCGGCGAACCTGGGCTTGGAATCAACCGCTTCTTTTATTGTAATCGATTGGGCAGGGGGAGCCGAATGTGATAGGGCCAGGTGCGGCGCGGAGCCCCGTACCCTGCCAAGCCCTCCGCCGAACGACATCGGGGGAGCGCGAGCGTCCTCGCCGCCAAGGTGTCGGGCAGGGGCCCTCGCTCCGATCGCCATGTCTTAACAAGCCAACGGACACTTGACGACGAGCGGGGCTGCTACTATCCTCAAGCCAACATTCTAGGGGCAGGCAAGCGAGGCAGGGCGATGACTATTTCTCGACGAGCGGGCATGTGGATTCTGGTATTGGGGCTGGTTTTGGCTTTCCTGACGCCCGGCGTGGCGGCCAAGGGCCCCGCGCCTAGGGCGCAGGCAGGGGTTAGTATCGAGAACCCGTACATCAAGATCGTGGTAGCGGCCGAAGGAACGATGACCATGGGCACCACAGGGGGCTCACCCGATGTCAGCGGCGACGAGAACAAGCGCCTGTTGTTTGGCTTTCCCGAGGCGAGCCGCACGGGGTTCCCCTCACTGCGCCTGATCAAGGGCGACAAGACCATCGACATTCGTCTGGATGAGCTGACGCCCGCAGAGGGGCCGCACATCCAGGGCCAGGCCATCGTCACCCGTTGGCAGGCGGAGGGGATACTCGTCACCCAAGAGATCGGTTTTTTCACCAATCCCTACTCTGGCCGGCCCGATATGGCCCATATCCGCTATACGGTGCGCAACCAGAGCAGCGAGGCGTTGCAGGCCGGGGTGCGCTGCGTGCTGGATATTCAAGTCGGCGATAACGATTATGCCCCCTTTTTCCTGCCGGGCTTTGGCACGACAAACCGCGAGATGAGCTTCGAGGGCGGGAGCATCCCCGACTATTACAAAGCCTACGAATCGCCCGATTTTGACGAGGACGCGCTGCGCGGCATGGGTTTCGCGCGCGGCTTTGGGCTGACGGTGCCCGATCGCCTGGCCATCGCCACTTGGCAGGCTTCGCGCGGCGGTGGCGTCGGCATCTTTGGCACGGCGTGGGATTATACCGTCGACCCCACTGCAGAGATCGGCGATAGCACGGTGGTCTATTGGTGGAACCCCCGTGCGCTGGCTGCAAACGCCGAATACACGGTGAGTACGGTGTACGGCCTCGCCGGGCCGGCGGGGGGGACGGCTGCCCTGAGCGTGCCGGCCAGCGTGGGCTGCTCCGTCGAGCCGTTTGAGCTGCTGCTCACGGTGAGGAATACCTCGCTGGAGGTGCTGCGCAACGGCTCGGCGATGCTGGGCTTGCCGGCGGGGACGAACCTGGCGCCGGGATACCATGCGACGGTTGGCCTGGGGGACCTGGCGCCCGGCCAGATGACCACAGTGAGTTGGCAGGCGCAGATCACCGCGCTGGATCCGGGCAATGTCGTCTTTGTGGCTACCGTTTCCTTTGACAACTTGCCCGCTCCGCTGACGGCGACGGCCACGGTGCAACGCCCCGATTGCCGCCCGCCGACGGCCACCCCGACACCGACGTTGCCCTATATCCCGATCCAATCGCCCACACCGACTGTCGCGCTCACCCCGACGCCCATGCCGCCCTCCGAGGTGCCGGAGCCGGCGAGCCTGTTGCTGTTGTTGGGCGGTTTGGGCGGATTGGCGGCCTGGGCGCGGCGACACAGACGACGCTAAAGCGGGGAAGGGCTTGAGCGCGCTCTTTCCTGCCAATTCTTTAAATCGGGAGGGTTGCTTCGTGGATCGCCTGAATTTCGCGCCGCCGCTCTCTATTGACGAGCTTAAACGGATGGCCGCCCGCATCCGCGCCGATATTATCCGCATGACCCATGCCGCCGGCGAGGGCCATCCGGGCGGGTCGCTCTCGGCGACCGACATCATCACCGCGCTCTATTTTCGAGTGATGCGCGTCGATCCAACGCGCCCCGATTGGCCCGATCGCGATCGTTTCATCCTCTCCAAGGGGCATGCCTGCCCGGCCTGGTATTCGGCCTTGGCCGAGCGCGGCTATTTTGGCCTCGAGCATCTCACGACGTTGCGTTGCTGCGGCAGCCTGTTGCAAGGTCACCCCGACATGTGCAAGACGCCGGGCGTGGACATGAGTGCCGGCTCGTTGGGCCACGGACTCTCCGCCGGGTTGGGCATGGCGCTGGCCGCGCGCATTCAAGGGCAGAATTACCGCGTGTGGGTGCTCATCGGCGATGGCGAGTCGCAGGAGGGGTCGATCTGGGAGGCGGCCATGGCCGCTGCCGCGTTCAGGGTGGATAACCTAACCGCCATCACCGACCGCAACCGCATCCAGAACGACGATTTCATCGACAACATCCTGCCCATGGGCGAACTGGCCGCCAAGTGGCGGGCCTTTGGCTGGCACGTGCTCGAGATCGACGGCCATGACATGGCTCAGGTGGTCGACGCCCTAGAGGCCTCCCGTCGGGTCGAGGGGCAACCGACGATGATCATCGCCGAGACGGTGAAGGGCAAGGGGGTGAGTTTCATGGAGAACAACCCGTTGTGGCACGGTCGCGCGCCCAACGACGTTGAAGCAGAGCAGGCCCTGGCCGAAATCGCCGCCGCTGCGGGTTGGGAGGGGAATCATGTCCGCCGATAGCCGTTACCATCATCTGCGCGCAGAGATCTTGCCCTTGCTGCGCGAGGGGACGTTGTTCCAAAAGGCGTCGCGCCAGGCCACACGTTTTGCCTATGCCGAGGCGATCCTGGAGGTGGGGCGCGAGATCTCCGAGGTGGTCGTGCTCGACGCCGATGTCTCCAAAGCGATCAGGACCGACGAATTCGCCCGTCAATTTCCGGGGCGCGAGATCAACTTTGGCATCGCCGAACAGAACATGACCGCGGCGGCGGCCGGCATGGCCACCACCGGCTTGATCCCCTTTATCTCCACCTACGCCGTATTCATCACCCTGCGCGCGCTGGATATGGTGCGCAACAGCATTTGCTACCCGAACCTCAACGTCAAGATCGCGGCCAGCCATGGCGGGATCACCCCGGCTCCCGATGGAGTGACCCATCAGGGGCAGGAAGATCTGACCATCATGCGTGCGTTGCCCAACATGACGGTCATTGCCCCGGCCGATTCGCCGACGACCAAGCAGGCCGTCCATGCGGCGGCACGTTGGCGCGGGCCGGTCTATTTGAGCTTTACCCGCGATCCGGTGCCTTTGCTCTTTGATGCAAGCTATCCGTTCGAGATCGGCAAGGCGGTGTTGGTGCGCGAGGGCGAGGATGCGACCATCGTCGCCAACCGTGACATGACCGCCCAGGCGCTGTTGGCCGCCGAGATGTTGGCCGCTGAGGGGATCGAGGTGCGCGTCATCGATTGTCACACGCTCAAGCCGCTGGATGCCGCCATCATCTTGCAGGCCGCGCGTGAGACCGGCGCCCTGGTAACCGCCGAGAACAATATCTATTACGGCGGCCTGGGCAGCGCCGTGGCCGAGCTGTTGGTCGAAAACGAGCCGGTGCCGATGCAGCGCGTGGGCGTGCGCGACACGTTTGCCGAATCGGGCCCCTATCTAACGATCATCGACCGCTACGGGCTGTCGGCGCGCCATATCGTGAGCGCGGTCAAGCGAGTTCTTGCGCGCAAAAAGGGGTGAGCGGGTGGCTCCTTGGCCGAAAACCGTCGTCCTTTGTATCGACGGCCTCGATCCGAGCTATATCGAGGCCACGCCCACCCCGGCGATCGACGACCTGGCCGCGGCGGGCTATTACGCCGTTGGGCAGGCGGTGGTGCCCACGGTGACCAATGTGAACAATGTCTCAATCGTCACCGGCACGCCCCCTAACGAGCACGGCATCACGGCCAACTATGTGTTAGATCCGCGTACCGGCCGGGAGACCTATATGGAATCGGCCGAGTTTCTCTGCCGGCCCACGATCCTCGATCGGGCGCGGCGGCGAGGGCTCTCGACGGCGGCGCTTACGGCCAAGCAAAAGCTCCTCGACTTGGTGGGCCAGGGTGCCGATTATGCCCTATGCGCCGAGGCGCCCGACGCCGAGATGGTGCAAAAGCTGGGGCCACCCCCCGATATCTATGCCCCCGATCTGAACCTCTGGCTCCTAAAGGCGCTGGCGCTCTTGTTGCGAGAGCAAGACCCCGACCTGGTCTATTGCGCCACTACCGACGGCATGATGCATCGCTATGCGCCCGAGTCGCTCGAATCACAGGCGCACATCCGAGGGCTGGATGTCGCTCTGGGCCACATCGCGGAGGACGCGCCGAGGCATCGGATTCTGCTGACGGCCGACCATGGCATGTCGGGCAAGGAATGGGGGGTCGATCTGGAGAAGGCTCTGGCGAGCGGTGGGATCGTGGCGCGGGCCATCCCGATCATTAAGGATCGTTACGTGGTGCATCACGGCAATCTAGGGGGCGCGGCCTATGTGCACTTGGCCGACCTTGGCGCGCTTGATCAAGCCTGTGCCCTGTTGAGCGAAATACCCGGCGTGGAAGAGGTGCATCCCCGCCAGCAAGCCGCCGACCGCTTTCAGCTCATGGCCGAGCGCATTGGCGACCTGTTGGTGTTGGCCGACGCCTACACCGTGTTCGGCACGTTCGAGGCCGTGCGCGTGCCCGTCCGTTTGCGTTCGCACGGCTCGCGACACGAGGGCGCCATACCCATTCTGGCCTATGGGCCGGAGGCCGGCGGGGATTACAAGCGCAATTACGAACTCACGGCCGGGCTGTGCCTGGGCTGAGCCCTGGTGTTGGGTTCATTGTGGAAAGGGCGCCTTGAAGAGGGATTCCAAGCGTCAGGCCCTTGACCTATCCGCGGGCCGGTGCCCGGCATCTTGAAATTATCCTATGTAAGGATCGAGCTCTTCCTTCAACATGGTCTCCAACGCCGGCGTCGCGTGCCAATATCCCTTTAGCGCCCTGTACTCGCCGGCCATTTGCGCGTCCCCTTTGGGCAGGCCACGTTCGGCGACGATCATCAGGTTCTTGGAGGTGTGTTCTGGGGAGACGAATTCGACCACCTGCGTGCTATAGCCCAGGATGCGCAGGATCAGAGCGCGAAAAGCGTCGGTGAGCAGATCGGCCAGGCGCTGGCGCAGGATGCCGTGGCGCAGCACCGGGCGAAAGAGATCATCGTGAAGCCGATCGTACAGCTCGTGCTGGCAGCAGGGCGCGGCCAGTATCCACGAGCTGCCCCAACGAACGGCCTGGGCCAGGGCTTCGTCGGTGGCCGTGTCGCAGGCGTGCAGGCTGAGCACCAGATCGGGTGTGGTTGCAGGTTGAAAGGCGGCGATGGTCGTCGCATGAAAGGTCAGTTTGTCCCAGCCCAGTTCATCGCGGAGGGCGCTCATCTCTTGGAGGATCTCGGCGTTGACATCGACGCCTTGGAGGTGCGCCTCTAGCCCGCGCACCTCGTTCAAATAGTGATAGGCGGCAAAGGTCAGATAGGCGCGGCCGCAGCCGCAATCCACGACACGCACCGGCCGGCCAGTCTCCAGGCCCTCGACGGCGCGCTCGATAAAGCGCAAAAATTCGTTCACTTGATGGAACTTGGCGCCCATGCCGGGGCGCACGCGGCCGTGGCCGTCGACGATGCCCAGCGCTTCTAGGAATGGGCGTGCTCCTTGGAGCGACAACGGACGTTCCTTAACCCGATCGTGGCCCAGGGCGGGAGCTGGCCGTTCCTGCGCGGGCCTGCCGCGCGAAACGAACACCTTGCCCTTTTTGCTGATGCGCACATGCAGGTCACCCTCGGTGGTTTGTACGTGGATTTGGCGAAAGGGCCAACTCAACGCGCGCTCCAACTCCCGGCGCAGCTCCTCCCCGGCATAGTTCTTGTGAGTCACCTGCCGGCCATCGAAATAGGAAAACTGCATATGGCGACGGCCGCGAATCTCGACCGGGCGGACGTTCACCTTCGTCCAGGGGACGACGGCGCGATCGGCGTTCTGGCTGAGCACCATTTGCAGAAAGGACTCCTCCCGTTGGACAGCAGCGAGGACCTGGTGGCGATAATCAACGCGCTCTGACATGGCGCTCGACCTCCAGCAGCTAATCTGTTATCATGAATACGAGTGTAACATGGGCTGTCTGGGGCGCCAATCTCGACTCGAATAGATAGGCCGGTTTAAGGCCGACGTCACGGCCGGGATGGAAAGGGAAAGCAATGGACGCTCGCGAACGTATCTTGGCGGCTATGGCCTGGGAGGAGCCCGACCACGTGCCCCTCACTATCTATGACTGGATGATCCCGCGCGGCACCGAGGAGCGCGAATTGCGGCGGCTCGGGCTATGTATCATCACCCGCTTGCCGGCCCACCGCTTGCAGCACCGCGAGGTGAGATTTTCTAGCGTCGAGTATTGGGAGGGCGACAAACACATGCTGCGGCGCACGATCCACACGCCGGTGGGCGAGGTCTCGCAGGTGGCCAGGCTGGACGCGGCCTATGGCTCGACGTGGATCCGCGAGCATTACATCAAAGCCCCTGAGGATTATCGCGTGATGGAGTATGTCTATCGCGATGCCGTGTATCGCGACAATTATGAGGCCATCCGCCAGGCGCAGGAGATGCTGGGCGGCGATGGGTTGGTCATGGTGCGCGTGGCCAAGGGGCCGATCCAAGAGATCCTCTACCAGATGACAGGCATGGAGCGCTTCGCCATCGACCTCTATGAGCGACGAGAGTTGATCGACTCGTTGTACGAGACGATGCTGGCCCGCTATGATGAGTTATACGACCTGGCAGCGGGCGCGCCGGTCGAGATCTTGCAATCGGCGGACAATATCACCAGCGACGTCGTGGGCGAGGAGCGCTTTCGCCGTTACTGCATGCCTTGCTATGAAAGACACATGGCTCGCCTGGCGGGGACGGGCAAACGCCTGGCGGTGCACATGGACGGCCGCCTGCGCTCCTTGCGCGAGCCCATCGCCGAGGCGGCGTTCGACATCGTAGAGGCCCTGACCCCGCGCCCGGTGGGCGATGTGACCGTGGCCGAGGCGCGAGCGTGGTGGCCGCGGAAGGCGCTCTGGCTCAATTTCCCCAGCTCCCTGCACATCGCCCCCGATCAAGAGATCGAGGCGCATACCCGGCAGCTCATCGCCGAGGCCGGTAGCAAGCGCGGCTTTGCTATCGGCGTCACCGAGGATGTGCCGTTGCAACACGTCGCGCGTAGCCTGGGCGCCATCGCCAGGGCGATCCACGCCGCTGGCTGAGGCCGTTTGGGGAAAGAGGAGGTTTGGATGGGCAAAGGGATCCGCTTGTTGGTTTTGTCGCTTCTAAGCGTTTTGTTATTGGGTCAGGTCGGCTGTTGCTGCTGCACCTGGGCCACGCCGGTGCGCCGCAATCCGATCCTCGACCGGTTTCGCGGCCTTGGCGCCCAGGAGAGAATCGTCAGCAGGAGCAACGCCGAGTTCGATCTGCGCAGCGATACGCAGGTCTTTGATTACGAGCTCAAGCGGGGGATGAGCGGTGCCACCCTCGAGGCCGTCTTTCGCCTGCGCTCCGGCGCGCTACGCTGGACGCTCACCGACCCCCTTGGGATGGTGCGTTGGCAGGGCACGGCCGAGGGGCCGGGCACGGTGAGAGATAGAAAGCGTTTTCCGCCGGTGCCCGGCGTGTGGAAGTTGGAGATCCGCTTTAATCGCGCCAGCGGCTCCTACGATATCGCCTGGGAGGCACGATAGAGAGATATAAAAAGGCCGGCATCGTTTATCCTGGGGGGATTCGGCCGGCCTTTTGCCGCATTCGTTGCTCGCGGTCAGTAGATAACCTTGTTCAGCGGATACTCGATAATCCCCGAAGCGCCCGCTTTTTTGAGCTTGGGGATAATGTCACGGACGATGGCCTCGTCGGCGATAACCTCCAGGGCGACCCAATCGGGGTCGGTCTGATTCGAGATCGTCGGCGTGTGCAAAGAAGGGAGCTGGCTGGCCACGGCTTCCAGCTTGCTCTTGGGCACGTTCATCTTGAGGCCCACTTTGCCCTCGGCCTCCAGCGCGCCCTTGAGCAACATGGCCAGTTGCTCGATCTTTTCCCGTTTCCAAGGGTCGGCCCAGGCCTGGTGGTTGGCGATGAGCTTGGTGGTGGAGACGATGACGGTGTCGATAATGCGCAACCGGTTGGCTCGCAGGGTGGAGCCGGTCTCGGTGCCCTCGACGATGGCGTCCACCAAGAGCGGCGCCTTGATCTCTGTGGCGCCCCAGGAATACTCGACCTCGGCCTGCACGCCGTGCTTCTCCAGGTAGCGTCGCGTCGCCTGAACCAGCTCGGTGGCGATGCGCTTGCCCTGCAAGTCTTGTACGGTGTGGATGTCCGAATCTTCGGGCACGGCCACGACCCAGCGATAGGCGTTGGCCGTCTGCTTGCTATAGACTAGGTCTTCCACCTCGACCACATCGGCGTCGTTTTCAGCGATCCAGTCGGCGCCGGTGAGGCCACAGTCCATAATGCCTCGCTCGACATAGCGCGCCATCTCCTGGGCGCGGAACATCAGACACTCGATTTCGGGATCGTTGATCGTCGGTTGATAAGAACGCGTGCCGATCAGGATTTTGAAACCGGCCTTCTCAAAAAGGCGGATGGTCGAATCTTGCAGACTTCCCTTGGGCACGCCGAGGATCAATTTGTTGCTCATACGTTATCCTTTCGCTCAGAGTGAGAATGGCATCATTCTTGGACAAATTCCAACTGCTCGCCGACGATGCGCCGGTAATAACAACTGCGTCGCGAGCGCCCGTCGGGGCCCTTGGTGTGGCAGGCGCCCTCGCCGGTTGGGCGAACCAGGTAGAGAAGCGAGTTTTGTTCGCAGTTGACGCGCACTTCGACCAACGTCAGCGTGTCGCCCGAAGTGGCGCCCTTGACCCATAGCTCGTTGCGGGAGGTGCTCCAAAAAGTGGCCACCCCTTCGCGCAAAGCGTGTCGGAGGGCCTGCTCGTTGGCATAGGCCAGGATCAACACTTCGCCACTGTCCGCGTCTTGGACGACCACTGGCAAGACCGGCTGCCCCGTCTGGGCCACCTTGGTTAGTTTGTGGAAATCCAAACACAATTCGAGGCCTTCTTCCAGCTCTTTGGCGCGGTTCTCTCCCATTCGACAGACCCTCCCCGAACGTTTTCCCCGCTATTGCCTCTATCGACCATATTGAGTAAGCTGTATCATTGTACGTATCTCTCCTTAGATGGGCAACTTGCGATCTCGTACGGATAAAAGCCATGCGAACAGGGCGAAATTCAGCGACCATCCTGCGTTGGGCGATGCCCATCCTGCTTGTCGCCGTGGTATGGCTTTGGTACGCTTCTTCTTTACGCTTTGGCTTGATCTGGGATGATCCGTCGTGGTATCAGCGTGGGGCCGACCAACCCCTTTGGCGCTTGTTCCTGCCTCTCGAAGCCTTTCCCTTCTACCGTCCGCTCGCGCTTTTGCTAGGGCGTGCGCTGCGCGACGCCAACGGGGCGATCTATGCCGAGGCGGCCCACTGCATCCAGGTTCTAACCCACACCCTGGCGGTGTTGTTGGCCGTGCCGGTGTTAAAACGGTTCGGGCTGGGGGAGCGGCCGGCGTTTATCGGTGCGTTGCTTTTTGCCGTGCATCCCTTTGCCTATCAGGCGGTCGCCTGGGAAGTGCCTCAGCAGCCGGCCATTACCGCATTGGCGATGCTATCCGTGCTGGCCGCGGCGCGGTTTGCCGCGCGGCGGCGTCGTGTATGGCTGATGGCCTCTGTTGCTGCATATGGGGCGGCGCTTCTTTTTCAAGAGGGCGCGTTAGGCTTTATCCTCCCGATCCTCTGGGTCGGCGTTACGGAAGGGGAAAAGGCGCGCTCCCTTCGTACGGCGGCCTTTCCCCTGTTTCATGCTCTTTTCGCGGGGGTGTATCTGGTGCTCCGCTCGTTGACGCCGCGCCTCGAGGAGATTACCGGCACCGGCCTGCGGATCGTCACCCTGGCCTATCTGCTTCAGAGCCTGGCCTATCCCGTGGCCTGTGCGCTGGCCGTGGCGCAGGTGGCCCCTGGTCCCGTGGCCCAAGCGGGTATCTATGCCGGCGTTTGGCTTCTTTTGGCCTGGGTGTTGCGGCGCGCGGGGCAGGGCCGTGCGGCGGTTTGGGCTTCGTTATGGATCGTGGCCGGCTTGTTGCCCCCCTGGGCGACGCTTCGTTGGGGCTATATCGGCACCGCTCCGCGATTGGCCTATCCCGCCCTCGTGGGTATGGCAGCGCTGTGGGCCGGCGCGCTAGAGGCTGTGGCCACTCGGACAGGCCATCCCGCCGGGCGGGCTTTGTCTGTGATCACCCTGGCCGCTCTGCTGGTGCTATCCGCTCAACAATGGAGGGCTATGGAGGCCCTTTACCACAGGAGCACCGCTCATCTGGCCGAGGCCGTCCGCGAAATGAGCGCCCGCCCCGGCGAGCGCCTCTTGTTCATCAATTTCCCGGATCGGCTCCGGCTACAAACTCGTTTGTATCCCTTGGGCTTTTGGGGTCTGCCCTTGGCTCCGGTGGTACAACGCCTGTCGGATTACGCGCAGGCCAGCACAGGGCAGGCCGCCGAGACCATGTGCCTTAGCCTGCCGCATATCGGCGCAGCCGAGCGCGAGGCCTGGCCCTATCGGGTGGATATGCGCGGCGTGCCCGTCGGCCCGGAGGAGTTCGCCGATGCGGCGCGACTCAACGATGCCGTCTACCTGAGCCGCTACCTCCCCGATGGAGTGCTCCGTCTCGCCCATGTCGGGGGAGCCCTCAAGGAGGTGGGAGGCCTCTCGGCGGCGCCGGTTGTCTTTGGCGAGGTACTTGAGCTAGAATCGTGGTGCCTGGCGAGGGATGCGCCCGCGTCCGCGACCCTATCCCTCGTGTGGCGGCCCATCGGGCCGATGCGTCATGGAGATACCGTCTTTGTCCATCTCCTCTCTGCACAAGGGCAATTGCTGCGCACGTATGATGGGGATCCTTTGGGGGGCGCCTTGCCCTTGGTATTCTGGCCGTCGGGCGTGTCCCTTTTGGATATCAGGGCGCTGGACCTGGCCGGCCTGCCGGCTGGTTCGTATCTTTTGACCGTGGGCCTCTATAATCGGGACGATGGCCTGCGCTATGCCGTCGTCCTTCGCGATGGGTCGCGCGTTGCAGGCGACGAGTTTATCCTGGCTACCTTCGGGCCGGGGGAGGGGCCTGGTGCCGGGCACGGCTTGCAGAAGGGCCAAGTGCCCAGCACTTTAAGAAAATACAACAAGGAGAAAGAGTATCATGACAGAATGGGCTTCCGGCGATGTGATCGCGAACGGGATTCGCCTCCATTATTACCGCACCGGCCATGGGGACAAGCTGCCTCTAGTGTTGGCTCACGGTATCACCGACAACGGCCTCTGCTGGACGCCGGTCGCCAAGGTGCTGGAGGGCGAGTATGACGTCATCATGTACGACGCGCGCGGCCATGGCCTCTCGGAAAAGCCGGAGACCGGCTATACCTGGGAGGTGTTGGCCGAGGATCTCGCCGGCTTGATCGACGCACTAGGGCTCGATCGGCCCTTGGTCATGGGCCATTCGCTGGGGGCGGCGACGGCGATGCTTCTTGCGGCCCGCTATCCCGCCAAGACGCGGGGGATCGTCCTGGAGGATCCGCCCTGTTCCGACCAAGCTATACCCCCCGAAGCGCTCCGTGCGAGGGCCGAGACGCAGCGCCAAGAGATCACCGCCCGCAAGGCGATGAGCGAAGAGGAATTGCTGGCCTATGTGCGTCAGCGCTCCCCCACCTGGCCGGAGGCCGAGTTGGGACCTTGGGTGCAGGCCAAGAAACAGGTCAGCCCTCACGTCACCGCGCTATATGGCGCGCCCAGGCCCGATTGGCGCCAAGCGGTAAAGGCCATCCGCTGCCCGACGTTGTGGCTCACGGCCGACCCGGCCCTCGGCGCCATCGTGACGCCAGCGGTGGCCCAAGAGATCAAGCGGTTGATGCCGACAAGCGAGATCGTATACGTCGAGGGCGCGGGGCACTGCATCCATCGCGAGCAGTTCGATGCCGCGATGGAGCCCGTGAAGCGCTTTTTGCGCCGGGTCGCGCAAGGATAAGGTCTGGAGCGCGAGCCTCCTGGTTCGCTACCCTTGCCGGGGTAGAAGCGACCCGAGGCGGGCGAGGACGCCCGCGCTCCGATGGGCATATATTCATATTATTGGGAGGGGACCATGCCGGAGATGACCCGTCGCCAGCGCATTTTAGCCGCCGCTCGGCGACAGCGTGCCGACCGCCTGCCCTTCTTTCATTATTGGCGGCATAGCCAGGTCGGCTGGGCCGAGCGCGAATGTCGCAACCGGGGCATGAGCATGTGCTGGGTGCGCCCCAGCTACACCGAGCGCATGGAAGGGGTAGAGATCGTCGAACAGCCGCTGCGCTCGGCCCAGGGTAGCGTCGTGCGCCGGACCTATCACACGCCGCTGGGCAGCGTGTTCACCGAGGAGCGCCGCGAGCCCGGCACCGGCCAATGGCACGCCCAGCGCAGCTGGCGCGACGTCTCCCCTTGGACGACGCAACGGCTCATCAAAGGGCCTGAAGATTATCCCATCGTCCAGTATATGGTGGAACACACCGAATACATGGCCGACTATTTTCCCATCGAGCAGGCCACCGATTGGCTCGGCGAAGATGGCCTGGTGCTCACCCAATTGCCCCACTCCCCGATGCAGACGCTGATGATCGACTGGGTCGGCAGCGAGGGCGGCCGCTTTTTCTACCATCTGGCCGATTACCCCAACCTGGTCGAGGGGCTCTATCGGGCGCTATGCGAGAGTCGTCGCCGCGCCCTCGAGATCGCCGCCCAAGCGCCGGTGGAGATTGTGCTCTGCGGCGATAACCTGGATGGGTTTTTGGTGAATCCGCGTCTCTTTGAGCGCTATTTTATGCCGGTTTACGCCGAGCAGGCCGAGTGTATCCATGCCCAAGGCAAGCTCATGGCCGTGCACATGGACGGCCGGCTGAGGGTGCTCAAGGAGCTCATCGCCCGCACCGAGATCGACGTCGTGGAGGCCTTTCATCCCCCGCCCATGGGCGATTTGGCCGTGTCGGAGGCGCTGCGCGCCTGGCCTGACAAGGCGGTGTGGATCGGCTTTCCGGGCGCCGTCTATGCTTTGGGTCCTGAAGAGACGCGCCGCTATACCTTGGAATTGCTCCGCGATATGGCGCCGGGCGACCGTGTGGCTGTCGCCATGTCTACCGAGAACCTGGTCTCTAACGAGAATTTGATAGCCGTGACTTCGGTGCTGGAGAAGGCGGAATTGCCGTTGAACGAGGTCTACCTGAGCGCCCTGGAACGCTCCTCAAGCTGAGGCGGCAGCCGTTCACCCTCCGGCGCATATTTATCGAGCAGCGTTCGCCGTGAGATCCAGATCTCGTCCCGGCGCCAGTCCTTAAGCCGCCCATCTTTCAGGGCGTGGGGATCGTACGCCCAGATGAGCGCCGTCGCGTAGGCATGTTCCCAGAAGCGGGCCAGCCGGCCCCAAAGGCCGGTCGGCCTTGGCTGGGGAAACATATCGAATCCCCAGCGTGCATAGATGCGGGCCATCTGCTCCAGCCCATACCAACTGCCGAAGGAATCTACCCCGCGAAAAGCCCGCACCTGGCGGTAACGGGGCGCCTTTTCGATGTAGCGCGCCAGCTCACGGAAAGAGGCGGTCAGGTATCGGCTGAAACGCCGTGCCCAAGCCAGGTCTGCACCCCCTTCAGGGATGGGCGGCATGTGCTCGTTCCAAAAGTGGATCTCCCCGATGGGCTCGCCGGGTCGGATGTGGGTTCCGTCGGATAGAGTCACCTCTCGTGGGCTTGAGCCAAGCCCCAGGCGAAGTAGGCAATCGCTCGCGTCGCTGAACTCGCGGATGCCCAGCCCCCGGCGCAAGGCCGCGTCCAGCTTGCGGACAAGCCAGCGCAGGAGGTTCACAGCGCTTCCTTATGAGCCGCCGCACTGTCGGTCAGACGCACGAACTCCATCCGCCCGTCGCGATGCACGCGATACTTTCGGCCACGCCAAGACACATGAGAGCCAACGGCCCCCGCACACCACACCAGAGCGGTCAACATATCGCGCAGTGGAAGGAGCACGAGCCAGCGGCGCAAGGAAGGCTGACCCTCATAGCCGGTGACCAGCCAACCGACGAACCAGCGCACCAGCAGAGAGATGACCAGCGGCCATAGCAAGGGCCAGGTGTTCCCATCCCCCCCGATCGCCAGGAGCGTCGCCAAGGGGGTGCTAAAGGTGAGCAGGTAGCCCAAGTAGCCCAGGGGGCGGCTCGCTTTTGAGCAGCGCGCCCAGCGCACCTCGCGCTCCCATTGTTGTCGGAAGGTGGTGGTTCCCAGCACGCTGGGCACCACGTAATCGGACAGATGGACCTGTAAGCCCAGCGCGGCGGTGCGGGCCCCTATTTCATAGTCATCGGCCAGGTAATCGGCCAGGGCGGCAAAGCCGCCCAAGCGAAACAGGTCGTCCCGGCGCATAGCTACCGTCGATCCCATGGCAAAAGGCATGCCCAGGCATCGCCGGGCGACGATGGCGGAGGGGATAAAATGAACGCCGATATACAATGCCTCCAAGCGTGCGGTTAGGGTCAGAGGTTTCAAGCCGATGTAGGGGCAGGTCACCAAGCCGACCTGTTTATCGGCCAGGGGAGCGACTATGTGCTTTAAATAGTCCGGCCCGACGCGCATGTCGCTGTCGCTGATGACAAGCACGTCGTGGTTGGCGGCATAGCTGATGTGGTGCAGCAAACTGGCCTTGGGGTTGGCACCGATGTCGCTCCCGACGATCACCCGCAAGCTCAGGTGGGGGAACTCCTGGCGCGCCTGTTCGACCGCCTCGAGCGCCGGATCTGTCGGGTCGGCGACGCCGAAAACGATCTCGAATTCGGGGTAATCTTGGCGACAAAAGCTGCGCAGGTTTTCTAAAAGCTCAAAATCGGTCCCCCGAAGCGGTTTGAGGATGGAAACGGGCGGCGTAAAGAGGGTGAAAACGGGTTTCTGCGTCAATTGGCTCCGCGTGGCCAGGCAGGCGATGGCCCAGTAGAGCCAGCTCAGAACGACCATTAGCAGGATCAATTTGGCCAGCATGGGTTTTCAGAGTCTCCGCGTTTTAGGCCAGATTGGCATAGGTGGTAAGCTGGATACCGCGAGCCGACAATGCTGCGCGAACACGCGTGCTCAAAGCCGCTCGTAAATCGTCGGGATTGGGGCCTAAATCATGTTCCCGCACCATGTTCGGATGCAAGTATACCTCTGCCGTGGTCGTTTGCAACCGCTGCACGACATCCAACAGATAGCTCTCGTCCATGTGCCCCGACTGCAACAAGCCGTAGACGCGTTCCACCGTACGCAGGCCCATCCGATGGGCCTGGCGGCGGGCCGGGCCGTTCAGTAGGGCAAAGGCCAACGTCCAGCCCACCTTGAGCCCCAGGTGTCGTCGGTCGTGACGCAGGCTGAGGCAGAGTTCGTCGTGAGGAATGCGGATGCCTTTGGCGCCGTATCGGGCAGCCAATGTGAACACGGGCTCCCACAGTGCCGGGTGCAGATGCATGTGCAGATGCCCATCGACATGGGAAAGGGGCAGACCGGTGCTCGCAAAACGTTCGAATTGGGCTGCTATCTCGCGCCCCAGCTCCACCCGCGCCGGTCGGCTGAAGGCATAGCGTAGCCCTGCAGTTAAGGGGGCGTCCGTAAAGCGCCCGCGCTCATCCACTAGGTGGGGGATCTCTGGCGGCGGCAGCGCGGCCTGCCCGGCCACGACGACCAGGTGCAGGCCGACGGCCAGGCGCGGATGCTCGCCGGCCAGAGCCACGGCTTCCTCGACGGCCTCGCCGGTCACCATGAGGCTGGCACTTGTGACTAGGCCCTCGCGATGGGCCAGGATCACGGCTTCGTTGATGTGATGAGAGCGGCCAAAGTCGTCCGCGTTAATGATCAGTTGCATAAGGCTTTCCCCGGCGCGATATCGCTGCTACAATTGATGAAAAGCGCAACGCAGAAGTTGGGAGGGATAGGGAATTGGACACCATCCGAGTGTTGCAAATGGGTTTGGGGCCAATCGGCCGGCGGGTGACACGTTACCTGTTGGAGCGGGGCGGTTTGGAGATCGTTGGTGCCGTGGATAGCGACCCTGCCCTTAGGGGCAAGCGGCTGGACGAGTTGGCCGACCTCGCCGCCGAGGGCCTTGTGTCCGGCGTGGTCGTTGTGGGAAGCGTGGAAGAGGCGCTGGCGGGTGGCTCTGCGGATGTGGCGGTGGTCACCACGACCTCCAGCCTGGCGCGCCTGGAGCCACAGTTGGCGCCGCTGATCGCTCATGGATTGCGTGTCGTCTCCACGTGTGAGGAGCTGGCCTACCCCTGGAAGCGTCAGCCTGCTCTGGCCCGTCGCATCGACATAGCCGCCCGCGAAGCCGGCGTCGCCGTGCTGGGCACTGGCGTCAACCCCGGCTTTCTCATGGATTTGTTGCCGGTGGCGTTGAGCGGCGTATGCCAGCGCGTGGAGACCGTCCTCGTCGAGCGGGTGCAAGATGCCCAATATCGTCGGCTCCCCTTTCAGAAAAAGATCGGCGCCGGCCTTTCGCCAGCCGAGTTCGATGCCAAGATCCGCGAAGGGTCGCTGCGCCATGTGGGCCTGACCGAGTCGATGCACATGATCGCCGCCGCCTTTGGCTGGGAGCTATCCGAGACCGAAGAACAGATCGAGCCGGTGTTGGCCGAGCATACCGTGCGCACCCCCGATCTGGTCATCGAGCCGGGATGGG